>NZ_CDRRGL010000028.1:0-18536 GCF_977041755.1 Slackia sp. | reverse complement strand
TTCTACTGCTTCGATGCGCCGGCGCTTTTCGATGCGCTTTCGCGCGTTTCGAACGACAACGCTCAGGGCGAGTACTACCTTACCGACGTGCTGGAAATTTGCCGAAACGACGGCCGCGAGGTGCTCGCGCTTCAAACCGCCGACGCCGAAGAGGCTATGGGCGTGAATTCTCGCGTGCAGCTCGCCCAGGCTACGCGCGCCATGCAGCATCGCATCAACAATCGCCACATGATGGCCGGCGTAACCATGTGGGATCCCGAAAGCACGTTCATCGGTCCCGATGTCGAAATTGCGCAAGACGTGGAGCTGTGGCCGCAAACCTACCTGCTTGGCGCGACCAAGGTTGGTTCGCACAGCGTCATTGGCCCGAACACGCGCCTGACCGACACGCAGGTTGGCAGCGGCGCTCGCGTTGACGAAACGGTCGCTATCGAAGCGCGCATCGACGATGCTGCCGAATGCGGCCCGCGTGCGTACCTGCGTCCTGGTACCCACCTGTGCGAAGGCGCCAAGGCTGGCACGCATGTCGAAATCAAGAAGTCGACCATTGGCAAGGGCTCGAAGGTGCCGCATCTTTCCTATATTGGCGACACCACGATGGGCGAGAACGTCAACATCGGCGCCGGTTCGATCACTTGCAACTATGACGGCGTGAATAAGAACCACACCGAAATCGGCGACAACGTGTTCGTGGGCAGCGACACTATGATGGTGGCTCCTGTGAACATCGGCGCGGGTGCGATTATCGGCGCCTCTTCGTGCATCACGCGCGACGTGGCTCCCGATGCGCTGGCGCTCGAGCGTGCCGATCAGCGTGAAATCGAAGGTTGGGCTGCCAAGCATATGGCGAAACTCAAGGCCAAGAAGGAAGCTGCGAAGTAGACGTTTTCCAATGGTGACAGTTTTGACCAGCCCGCTTGCGTTTATGGTCAAAACTCGCGCCATTTGCGGCACTGAAGGCGGCCCTGCGCATCCGGGGCCGCTTTTTTTCGCGCGAACTTTCGCAAAGCAGCGATTTTCCCAGTAAATTGTCAAGGGAGACTTTCCCAGAGAGCAGCTGCGGTAGGGCATTTTTTCAATGGTGGTGATTTTGACCAGCATATGCGGCTAACTTGGTCAAAACTCGCGCCATTGGAAAACGCTTCTGCTCGGCCTCGCCTCTGGCCTCGCTTCTAGCTCCGTTTCCCTTCTTGTTATCTGACCAGAATCTTTTGTGTTTGCGGTTCTCTTCCTGCGACGGCGTGGGTACAATCAGGAACAGCATGCATTGCGCCTGCGGAAGGGGCGCAGAATCGAAAAATTGCGAAGGAGCACGCGCATGACCGAGATGACAAAGAGCATGGCCGTCTTCACGGGTTCGGTAAACCCGAGTCTGGCCGATCAGGTTGCAACTGAGCTGGGAACCACGCTTGGCAACGTGAAGCTCGAGAAGTTTGCCAATGGCGAGATTTACGCTCGTTACCTCGACTCGGTGCGCGGCGCCGATGTCTTTATTATTCAGTCTATCGCCGGCGAGCACATCAACGATGCGCTCATGGAAATGCTCATCATGATTGATGCGGCCAAGCGCGCAAGCGCCCGCACCATTTCTGCCGTCGTCACGCATTACGGCTACTCCCGCCAGGAGCGCAAGGCCGCTCCTCGCGAGCCCATCACGGCAAAGCTCGTAGCCGACCTCATCACCGTCGCCGGCGCCGATGACATCATCACCATCGATCTGCATCAGGACGCAATCCAGGGTTTCTTCGACATTCCGGTGAACCATATGACCGCCATGCCGATTTTCGTGGACTATTTCAAGAACAAGGGCATCGACCCCGAAGAAATGTGCGTCGTGTCTCCCGATGTGGGTCGCGCGAAAGCCGCTAAGAAGTTTCAGGGCCAGCTCGGTTGCGATATCGCGATCATGCACAAAGATCGCCCGAAGCACAACCAGGCTGAAATCACCGCGCTTATCGGCGACGTTACCGGCAAGGTTTGCATCCTGAACGACGACATGATCGACACGGGCGGGTCTCTGGTCGCGGCGGCCGAAACCCTTATGTCCAAGGGCGCCAAGAAGGTGTACGCGTGCGCAACGCACGGCCTGTTCAGCGGCCCGGCATATGATCGCATCCAGAATTCCTGCATCGAGGAAGTCGTCGTGACTAACGCCGTCCCCGTGCCGCTCGATCGCCAAACCGGCAAGATTCGCGTGCTCTCGGTTGCTCCTCTTCTGGCGCGCACCATTCAGAGCGTGTACAGCAACGGCTCTGTGAGCAAGCTGTTCAACAAGTAGCGAGAAACATTCATGCATATTATTTGCGGCCTGGGCAACCCAGGCGAAGAATACGAGCATACGCGGCATAACGCCGGCTTCGATTCGGTCGACGCGTTGGCCGAAGAACTGCGCGTGAACTACTGGAAGAACGAATGCGGCGCTCTTACAGCAAAAACGACGTACAAGGGCGAAGATTTGCTTCTGGTAAAGCCTCAGGGCTTCATGAATACCTCGGGCGGTCCTTTGAAGAAGGTATGCCAGGCGTATAGCGCCACGGCCGATGACGTTATCGTGATTCACGACGAGCTCGATATCGACCCGGGCACGATTCGCGTGAAGCACGGCGGCGGTCTTGCAGGTCACAATGGCTTAAAGTCGATTGCCGATAAGCTGCAGACGAAAGACTGGACGCGCATTCGCGTGGGCATTGGACGCCCGCCGGGACGCATGTCAGTGGTCGATTGGGTACTTGGCCGTCCCAAAAAGGACAGGTGGGACGATTTCGTGCAGGGCACGCACCTCGCGAGCGAGGCGGCGCTGTTCTATCTCGAGAGCGGCCTGGAGAAAACTCAGCAGCGATTCAACTAATGCAAGAAAGGACGGCTTTGATGCCGTCCTTTCTATTTGCCGGTGAAATTACGGTCGTTTTCTTGCTGGGTGCTTTCTGCGTTGCGTTTTTTCTTTTCGGAATAAGACGGCAAGCATCGATTGGTTTTTGAACGAGACATTCTGCGGGCGCATCGCCGCCGCCATGTGCCGTCAAGTGTGCGACAATGTTCGATGGAAAAGAAACTACGCGAAAGCAGCGTGCACATTATGACAGCCCAATTCAAGCTCATGCCGGCAGACCCGGCGCTTGTATCGTCTATTCAGCAAGAACTTGGCCTACCGCATTTTGCGGCGCGAACCATGGTTGCCCATGGCGTGAATTCGCTCGAAGAGGCGCGTGCATTCCTTGCGCCCGACATCGAACGCGATTGGCTCAACCCCTACACGATTCCGCAGCTTGGTGCGGCGGTCGATCGTCTGGAGCGTGCGGTGCGCGACGACGAGCGCATTGTGGTATTCGGCGATTTCGACCTCGATGGCATCTCTGCCACTACGGTGCTCACGCGTGGCCTGCAATTTCTCGGGGCCAATGCCGCGCCCCTCATTCCGAAGCGTTTTGAAGAAGGCTACGGCATAACGCCGCCTGCTTTCGAGCGCGCGAAGGCGTTCAAACCCGATTTGATTGTGACAGTTGACTGCGGCATCGCTAGCGGGGATATCGCTCCAACGGTTTTGGCCGAAGGCATCGACTTGGTAGTGACCGACCACCACGAGCCAGGCGATTTGGTTCCTGAAGGCGTTGTTGTATGCGACCCGAAGTGCGACCCGAAATGCGAAAGCGGCATTTTGGCCGGTGTGGGCGTTGCACTGAAGATTATCCAGGCTCTGGGCGCCCGCTTTGGAAAGCCCCATCTGTGGCGCGAATACACCGATTTTGCGACGTTGGGAACCATCGCCGACCTTATGCCCGTGCGCGACGAGAACCGTGCGCTCGTTGCCGATGGCCTGGAGCGCATGAACAAATATCCCCGTCCGTGCATCCAGGCGCTTATTGACGTGTGTCACGCGGGCGACAAGCAAATAACCTCGACGGGGCTGTCGTTCTCGCTCATTCCGCGCTTGAATGCCGCAGGCCGCATGGGTGATGCCGATTTGGCGCTCGATTTGCTGATGGCCGACGATTTCGAAGAGGCGCAGGGCCTTGCCGCCGAGCTCGATAAGGTAAACGATAAGCGCCGACGCGTCGAGCAAAATCTTGCGCAATGCGCCGAAGAAGCGGCTGCGAAAATCTACCACGGCCAGCGCGCGCTCGTGGTTGGCGGCGAAGGTTGGCACGAGGGCGTGAAGGGCATTGTCGCCTCGCGTTTGGTGAATGAATACGGCGTGCCGACGATTCTGTTTACCATCGATGGCGACGAAGCGCGCGGCTCGGGTCGAAGCGTGGGCAGCGTGAATTTGTTCAAGGCCATAGAGTCGTGTTCCGATTTGCTCACCCGCTTTGGTGGCCACGGGGGTGCCGTGGGCATTACGCTTCCTGCGGCGAAGCTCGATGAATTCTCGCACCGTTTGTGCGAATACATGGATACGCTTCCCGAAGACAGCTTCCATCCTCAAATTGAGGTCGAGGCGCAGGTCGGGCTGGGGGAGCTTACGCTACAGAACGTCCAGGCGCTCTCGCGGTTGGCGCCTTTCGGCCGTACGAACCCCACGCCGCGTTTTTTGGCGCGCAACGTGCGCCTGCTTTCCCGTCATGCCGTGGGCGTCGAGAAAAACCACCTGTCGTGTCAAATGGTCGATGGCGCAGCCAAGGTTGGCGCCATCATGTTCCATTGCGGCAAAATCGAGTCGCTCATGTCGTGCAATACTGTGGTCGACGCGGCGTTCCAGGTGCAAATTGACGAGTGGAAGGGCCGCCGATCGGTGAAGTGCCTGCTCGACGAGGTGGAGCCTGCCACGCCGTGCCCCGGCTTGCGCGCGTGCTTGCCGACCGAAGACCTCGATTTCGTGGGCGAGCTCTATGAGGATACTGGCATTTTGCCCAACTGCGACGACGAAGCGAAGCGCATTGCCGAAGAGCGCCGTGAACAATGGCGCGAGTTTGCATCTGAGAACCCCGACGGTTTGACCGATGCCCTGGTCGCGCACGCGATCGGCGACGCTTCGAACCTGCATGATGCGCAAAGGCGCGCGCTCGATATGCTCGCGCGGGGCGAAAGCGCGTTCGTGGTTATGGGCACCGGGCGTGGCAAGTCGCTCATATTCCAAATTCACGCTGCACGCGAGGCGCTGCTCAATGGCGGGGCGAGCGTGTTCGTGTATCCATTGCGTGCGCTTATCGCCGACCAGGCGTGCCATGCGGCGTGCTTGTTCGAAAGCTTCGGACTGTCTGCCGCGAGCCTTACGGGTGAAAGCTCTTCCGATGAACGTGCGGAAGTGTACGCGGGCTTGGCATCTGGTGCTATCGATGTGGTGCTTACCACGCCCGAATACCTCGCCTTCCATGCAGACGAGATTGCATCGTGCGGCCGCGTGCGATTCCTCGCGGTTGATGAAGCGCACCACTTAGCTGACGGTGGCGGCCGTCGCCGCGATGCATACGCCCAGCTGGGCGAGCTCGCGCGTCGTTTGGGGGTGAAAACGGTGCTCGCCGCTACGGCAACGGCATCGTCGCAGGTGGCGAATCAGGTTCGTGAAGGCCTAGGGGTGCAAGGCTTTGTGGGCGATGCCCATGTGCGCGATAACTTGCTGCTTGATGACCATCGCAATGCACGCGACAAAGAAACGTATTTGACGAATATCGTCGCGACGGGCGAGAAGACCATCGTGTATGTGAACTCGCGCACCATGTCGGTCGACATCGCGCGCGTACTTCGCGCGCTCGCACCTCATGTCGCCATGCAAATCGGCTTCTACAACGCTGGGCTTTCGCGTGAAGAGCGCGCCCGCATTGAAAAGCTGTTCCGCGACGACGTGCTCCGCGTGCTCGTGTGCACGTCGGCGTTCGGCGAGGGCGTCAATATTCCCGATGTGCGCCATGTGGTGCTGTACGCAATGCCGTTCTCCGATGCCGAATTCAACCAGATGAGCGGCCGTGCCGGTCGCGATGGCAAGCCTGCGACCATTCACCTCGCGTTCGGTAAGCGCGACGTGTACTACAACGATCGCATTCTGGCCCAGTTCGCGCCCGATCACGATCGCATGGGGCTTATCTACCGAGGCCTCCGGGCCTTTTCGCGCCAGGCCGCGGGAGGCCACGGAAATGGCGCGGCTGACGAATCGGGCTTCTTCACCCTGTCGAACGAAGACCTTATTGCCGCCTGCCCGCCGACCGACATGCGCTTTACGCTCATGCCCGGTGCGGCGTCGTTTGCGCTCTCGGCGTTTTCCGAGCTTGGGCTGGTCGATGTGCGAACCGAATGCTCGCACGATGGCTCCTCGGTTCGCCGGGTTCGGCTTCGCGAAGTGCAAGGCAAGGTGAACCTCGACGACAGCGTGCTGTATTGCGAGGGCCGCGCTGAAGCGGAAGAATTCAAACGATTCTCTGATTGGATTCTGAATGCCACGCCCGAAGAGCTGCGTGCGCGTATTGTTCGTCCCATCATGCCCGATGGAAATAGCGAGGAAGGGAGTAGCTATGACCGATGAAGCCACCGAGCGTCAAACGGCGCTTCCCATAGAATCTGAATTGGCCGAGGCCATTGGCGCGCTTTCCGCCGACGCATTCGAAGGGGGTATCGCACCTTCGCCCGAGGCGGGTGCTACGGTAACGCCCGAGTCGCGTTTCGCGGTGCTCGTGGAGAAAACGAGCTATCTCGACGACGCTGCGGCTGAAAAGCTCAAGCGCGCCTACGAATACGCAAGCACGGCGCACAAGGGCGTGAAACGTAAGAGCGGCGAGCCTTATATCATCCATCCTATCGAGGTCTCGCTCATTCTGTCCGATTTGCGCATGGATGTCGACACGCTGTGCGCTGCCCTTCTTCATGACACGATCGAAGACACTGACACCACGGCTGCGGCCCTTGAAGAGCAGTTCGGCGCGCAAGTGTCGCAGCTTGTGCAGGGAGTCACGAAAATCACGCGCATCGAAGTCGAAAGCCTTACCGATGAGCAGGCGGCGACTATGCGCAAGATGTTCGTTGCCATGAGCAAAGACATTCGCGTGATTGTTATCAAGCTCGCCGACCGCCTGCACAACATGCGCACCTTGAGCGCATTGAAGGAGGATCGACGCATCTTCAAGTCGCGCGAGACGCTTGAAATTTATGCGCCTATCGCGCATCGGCTGGGTATCGGCTCCATCAAGTGGGAGCTTGAAGACCTCGCGTTTTATTACCTTGAGCCTGCGAAGTTTAAGCAAATCAGCCGCCTGGTCGCCGAGAGCCGCAACGAGCGTGAGACGTATTTGGCTTCCGTTATCGAAACGCTCAATACCGAGCTGGCGCGCGTGGGCATCGCTGACGCGCATATCGCCGGCCGCCCGAAGCACCTGTATTCCATCTATCAGAAGATGACGAAGCGCGGCAAGGGCTTTTCCGAGATTTACGACCTCATCGCGGTGCGCGTTATCGTGAAAACGGTGGGCGACTGCTATTCGGTTTTGGGCGCCGTGCATACGCTGTGGCACCCCATGCCGGGTCGCTTCAAGGACTATATCGCCATGCCGAAGCTCAATATGTATCAGAGCCTGCATACCACGGTCATCGGCCCCGCTGCTCGTCCACTCGAAGTGCAAATTCGTACCGAAGAAATGCACCGCATGAGCGAATATGGCGTCGCTGCGCACTGGCGCTATAAGGAAAAAGGTTCGAAGGCCGATGCCGCGTTCGATCGTCAAATCGCCTGGTTGCGCCAGATGGTCGACTGGCAGGAAGAAACGAAAGACTCGCGCGAATTCCTCAACGAGCTCAAGGTCGATCTTGCGCCCACCGAAGTGTTCGTGTTCACGCCGGCGGGCGAAGTCATGAGCCTGCGCGCGGGCTCGACCCCGGTCGATTTCGCGTATTCCGTGCACACCGAGGTGGGCAACCACTGCGTCGGTGCGAAGGTGAACGGTTCCATTGTGCCGCTTTCCTATGAGCTGCAAACGGGCGACCGCGTCGAGATTCTCACGCAGAAAAGCGCCACGCCGAGCCGCGACTGGCTAAAGATGGTGAAAACGCCAAGCGCGCGAAGCAAGCTGCGCCAGTATTTCTCGAAGGTGAGCCGAAGCGACGATATGATCGTCGGTCGCGAAAAGCTTGCCCGCGAAATGAAGAAGCACGGCCTCGGCCTGGGCTCTACCGCGAGCATTCGTGCGCAGAAGCAGGTGTGCGAGACGCTCGGCTATAAAGACATCGACGATATGATGGTGGCGATAGGTGCGGGCAAGGAAACCGTGCTGCATATCACGAATCGCCTGGTGAAAATTCTGAATCCCGAGATGGAGGAGGAATCGCATCCCGAGCTTGCGATGCTTCCCAATGGCGCCATGCCGCCCATGATCACCACGGTGCGCCGCCAGCCGAAACGTCGCGCCCACGCTTCAAACGGCGTGGTCGTCGAAGGCATCGACAGCGCTCCGGTGCGCCTGTCGAAATGTTGCAATCCCGTTCCGGGCGACGATATCATCGGCTTCATCACGCGCGGCCGCGGCGTATCGGTGCATCGAGCCGACTGTCCGAATGCGACCGACCTTATGCGCGATCCGGGCCGCCTTATCAAAGTGGCGTGGGAAGATACGGCTGAGACAACGGCTTCGTATCAAATCGAAGTGTTCATTGAAGCGCTCGATCGCATGAATCTGCTGCGTGATATCATCAACACGCTCAGCGATACAGGGGTCAATGTGCTCGCTTCGAACACGGTGAGCCATTCCGATGGCATCGTGGAAATGAGGTACTTGTTCCAGGTTTCGCAAATCTCGAACATCGAGTACATTTTGGGCGAGCTACGAAAAATTGACGGCGTGTTCGACGCGCGTCGTATGCTGCCGGGCGATTCGGCCCACAGGCGCAAGTAGAAAGGTATGCGAATGCGTGCAAATTGCAAACGCCAAGTGACCATCGATGACGGCTGCGTGCCCGTTACGGCGCTCGTCATCGGCATGATGGATAACAATTGCTTCATCGTGGCTGATGGCCGCGAGCAGGGCGCACCGGCTATGGTCGTCGATCCCGCCGGCGATGCCGAGGCCATTCAGAAGGCTCTTGGCTGGTTCAAGCTTGAGACCATCGTGTGCACTCACGACCACAACGACCATCTGGTTGCCTTGCCTGAGCTGGCGGCGGCCACTGGCGCAAAGGTTATTTCCAGCAACGCCGATAGCCGCATCATCGAAAAGGGCCAGCCGGGCTACTTCGGCGACTGGGATGCTGTGGCACCCGTGCATGTCGATCGCAAGGTCAACGACGGCGACACGATCAAGCTCGGCTCGCTCGAGTTCAAGGTCATGCTTACCCCGGGCCACACGAAGGGCGGCATCTGCCTTTACCTTCCTGGCTTTGGCGGCAAGCCTGGCGTGGTGTTCACGGGCGATACGCTGTTCCGTGGCGCAACGGGCCGCGTCGATTTCGAGGGCGGCAACGCGAACGAGATGCGTGCGAGCCTGAAGAAGCTCGGCAAGCTTCCCGACTCGACTATTGTATTCCCAGGCCACGAGGGCCTTACGACCATTGGCATTGAACGCCATCGTGTTATCGAGGCGTTTTAAAGCATTGACTTTTTTCGCGTGAGAGGGCGAACATGGCAAAGCACAAGAATGGTAAGAAGCTCGATTATTTCGAGGCATTCGAAAAGCAGGCAGAGCTTGCGATTGCCGAGGCAAAGCTGCTCGTAGAGGTCATCGAAAACTACAAGGGCCCCGACAGCCTCGACGATTACATCGAGCGCGCGCATGAAATCGAGCACGCGGGCGATAAGCTCGTGCATTCGGTATTCGACGCGGTTACGGTCGACTTCGTGACGCCCATCGATCGCGAAGACATCATTTCGCTCACGCAGAAGCTCGACGACGTGCTCGATTACATGGAGGGCACGGTACAGCGTTTCTATATGCTCGATGTGAAGGAAATGCATCCCAAGGCGGGTGAGTTCGCAGAACTGTTGCTGAAGAGCTGCGAAAAGCTCGGCAAGGCGTTGGAAGATTTCGACGAATTCAAGAACTCGAAGAAGATCAACAAGCTCATCATCGATGTGGGATCGGTTGAGGAAGAGGCCGACGAGCTGTTCTTCCATACTCTGCGTGAGCTGTACTCGCATGGTGAGGAAAACCCGCTGTATGTGTTCGTGTGGGATAAACTGTTCCAGCGCCTCGAGAACACAGCAGACGCTTGCGAGCAGGCTGCCGATACCATGGGCACCATCATCATGAAGAACTGCTAGTCTCGCTCTTTTCCGAACGGCGAAATCGTTCGGTATTGAAAAGCCTCTGGCCGCCGCCGGAGGCTTTTTTGTTGTCTTCAGACCTTGGCAAAAAGACGCACGATTGCCGTCGCCGCACAGAGGTGCGGTGCGTTGTTGAAAAATCGATTGCTTTTTTGGCGAGGAATAAAAAAGAAAACCCTGCCCCCAGCCTAAGGATGAACCCACCTTCAATAGGTGGGTGCCCGCAACGAGGTTCAAAGCTTTCGTGCCAACAGGCGCGAATCCCTGTATCCCCGCGTAATCTAGGGCTCCCTGAAAAAATGCATCGGTCCATCGCAAATGACGGCTTTGGAAGCAGGGTCTGATTTGAGTATATCCGAGCATTGCCGAAAGAAACCCCTTGAATTATTTTTCATTTCGGCATAGGGAGGCATCTCCTCTTTGCCGAAGCACACATTGGGTTATTCTGCCATCTTCCCCTCGCGCTACGGCTGGGCAACGTTACCGCTCCTTTTCGCGCGGTTCTTCTTCCTGCGCTACAATGAACGAACGTTCGAAAATGAGGGGAAGGGGTGCGCATGGCTCGCGCGAAAGACGTGGCGAAGCTGCTCCGCGGCGGCGTAAACGACAAAACTTCGCCGGCTCGTCTCGCCGAAATCATGAAGGCGCTGCGCCACGCGGAAATCGCGAAGGGCATTACGCCCGAAAAACTCGTAAGTCTGCTCGAGGAGCTCGGCCCCACGTTCATCAAGCTGGGGCAGATTCTTTCGGCTCGATCCGACATGCTTCCCCAGGAATACTGCAATGCGCTGCAAACCTTGCGTTCTTCCACCACGCCTGAGCCGTTTTCGCTGGTGGAGCGTCGGCTGCGTGACCTTTACGACGGCGATTGGCACGACGTGTTCAGCGACATCGCCGCCGAACCGCTTGGATCGGCTTCCATCGCGCAGGTCTACAAGGCGACGCTTGCCGAAAGCGGCGAAACCGTGGCCATTAAAATCCGTCGCGACCATGTGCGCCAAGACATGGTGCGCGACATCGCTCTTATGCGCCGCGCGTCTGATCTGCTCAACCTTACCGGGTCTACGATGATCCAGGGCGTTGACATCAATGTGGTGATTGATGAGCTCGATCGCACTGTGCGCGAGGAAATCGATTTCAACGTGGAACGCGAAAACCTCGAGCGCTTCGGTCGGGGCCTTGCTACCGAGCCGGGTGTCACGTGCCCGAAGGCATATGACGAATATTCCGATGAGACGGTGCTCGTGATGGAATTCGTCGACGGCCTCTCGCTCGAGCACGTCGATGAGCTTCGCGAGGCGGGCTACAATCTGCGCGAAATCGGCGACCGCATTGCGAATTCATTCATGCGGCAAATGGTCGAAAACGGCTTCTATCATGCTGATCCGCATTCGGCGAATTTCATTGTGCGACCGGCGCTTTCCGATGAAGAGCGCGCTGCGGGCAAGAAAGATCCAGGCGAGGTCGTGTGGATCGATTGCGGCATGATGGGCGAACTCTCGCCTTACGAGCGCAGGCTGTTCTTTGAAATGATGAAGGCCATGATTGCGCAAGACAGCCACAGGCTCACGAATTTGTTCGTTGAGTGGGGGCGCGTGAAGGACGTGCCGGGTAAGAGCTTCGATTACAGCGCCCTTTTGCAAGATCTCAGCGCATTGGTCAATCGCTATAGCTCCGAAGACGCGCATTCGATGGACGTGGCGCAGCTGCTCAACGACATCATGGGCATCCTCGACCATGCGAATGTGATCATGCCCCAAAGCTTCGTGATGCTCGTGCGTGGTTTGGCATCGCTGCAAGGCACACTCATCTCGCTGTCGCCGGAAATCAGCATTCTGGCCGTGGTTGAGCGTTACGTGAAAAGCTACTTCGTGCGCAACTTCGACCTTATCGACGAGGCGGAAGACCGCGTGTTCACGTCGGTGGCTGCAGCCGATAAGGCGCTGCATTTGCCCGAGCGCATCTCCAACGTGCTCGATATGACGGAAAAAGGACGTCTGCGCATTAAGTTCGACGTGGAGGCGCCGCGCCCCATGGAGAAAATCGGACACATCATCGACCGTCTGAGCTTGTCCATGATTACGGCGGGCCTGTTCGTCGGATCGTCGCTGATTTATTCTGCGGGTATGGAGCCGAAGCTCTTTGGCGTGCCGGTGATTGGCTTTTTCGGCTTTATTGGCGCTGCGGTTTTGAGCGTGTATATCGTGGTTAAAATTCGAAAAGGGCAGTAGGGTCGTTTTGCGCATGCTTGTGTCAAATGCTCGTAGCGTTTAACACCTGCTGCGTGCAGTTGCAATCGTGTTAAACGCTACGAGCATTTGACACAATTGGGGCATTGACGTTTCCGGGCGTATTGAAGCGATAGATGGGTGGAAGTTGGACACGCTGTTCACTGAAATAGAGAACGAGAAGAAATTTGCTGCCGCGCCGCTCGCCGTGCGTATGCGTCCGCGTTCGCTCGGCGAGCTTGCGGGGCAGGAAGACGCGGTGGGGCCAGGCAGCTGGCTTCATGCGGCAATTGAGGCCGATACGCTTTCGTCCATCATTTTGTATGGGCCTGCAGGTACGGGCAAAACGAGCATTGCGCACATCATCGCAGAAACGACGCGTGCGACGTTTGTGGAAGTTTCTGCCATCGGCGGTACCGTCGCCGATTTGCGCCGCGAAATCGCTGCGGCGGAAAAGCGCCTGCTGGGCACGGGCGCTCGCACGATTCTGTTCGTGGACGAGATCCATCGTTTCAGTCGCAGCCAGCAAGACTCGCTTTTGCATGCCGTTGAGAATCGTACGGTGGTGCTCGTGGGGGCCACGACCGAAAACCCATTTTTTGAAGTGAATTCCGCGCTCATTTCGCGCTCCCGCGTGATTGAGCTGCATTCGCTTTCCGACGCCGATATCGAATGCATCGTGCGCCGTGCGCTCTCCGACGAAAAACGAGGTTTGGCGGGTTCCTGCTCCCTTACCGATGAAGCGCTGGCCGCTATCGTGAATTTGTCGGGTGGCGATGGACGTTCGGCACTTACCACGCTTGAGCTGGCCGCAGGCTTGGCCAAAGAAAAGGGCGCGCGCGAAAAAACCGAGCCGCCGTTTGCCATCGACGACGATATGGTTGAGCTTGCCACGCCGCATCGTGCGCTGCCGTATGACAAGAACAAAGACATGCATTACGACGTGATCAGCGCGTTTATCAAGTCGATGCGCGGCAGCGATCCCGACGCTGCGCTGTATTGGCTCGCTCGTATGCTCGATGGCGGCGAAGACCCGAAATTCATCGCGCGTCGTATCTTTATTTTGGCAAGCGAAGATATCGGCAACGCCGACCCTCAGGCTTTGCTCATCGCCGAGGCGGCGTTTAAGGCCGTGGAAGTGATTGGCATGCCCGAATGCCGCATCAACTTGTCGCAGGCTGTGACGTATATGTGCCTTGCCCCTAAGAGCAATGCGGCCGAAGCGAGTATCGACGCCGCCCTTTCGGAAGTGCGGCATGGGCCGAAGCGCGACGTGCCAAGTTATTTACGCGACCGCCATCGCCCTGGTTCGGAAAACTACGGTGAGTATAAATACCCGCACGATTATCCTGGCCATTGGGTTGAACAGCGCTATTTGCCTGAAGGCCTTGAGCGTGGGTGCTTCTATCAACCGAGCGAGTCGGGCTGGGAGGCCTATCGGGTTGATGCCGCATCGCGCGATCGGGCCACGCGGGCTGCGAAGCCGTCGAAAGGCGAGTAGCGGGCGGGGCGGGTGATTTGCCCGCTCGGATCTGCGCGGCGTGGGCGCCCAAGGTTGCATCGTCGATTGGCCGCCTGCATCTGCTGGCCTAGCAATCGCTGAGCAACGCTCGATGTGCCTCGTTTATCGGCGAGCGACCTGTCGCTGTGTGCTGCGCTGCCGTGCGGGCTCTTCTTTAACGTTGCGGAAACGCAGCGCTTCGTCCATGCGCGCCTTGCTGCGTGCTGCTATTATTCAAGGAAATCAAACGGGCGCCATATGGGCGCGATATCGAAGGGAAATGCCATGGACGTTGGATTCATCTCGGAAGTCATTCTTCCCGTAGTGTTTGTGATTGTCGGCATCGCGCTTGTTTGGGCAATCGTCGAACTTGTACTGGTGTTGCGCCGCACGCGCAAAACGGTGGAAACGCTCGAGACGAGCGTGAAGCCGATTATCGACGATGTGCAAAAGGTCGCAGCCGATGCCAAAGAAATGACCGCCTCCATCAAGCCCGCGATCGATCGCGTCGATCCCTTGGTCGAGCGTGCTTCGCTGGCCGTTGATGCCGCGAATTTGGAAATCATGCGCCTCGACGGCATTCTGGAAAACGTTGACGCAATTACCAGTTCGGCAGCCTCTGCGACCGAGGCGGTCGACACCGTTGCGAATGCGCCGTTGAAAATCGTGAACGCCGCTTCCGAAAAGCTTCGCGAAGCCCTTTCGGGCAAGAAGGCGTCCGACGAGTCGGCCAAGCTTGCTGCCGCGGCCGAGGCTGCGGCGCCTGCCGAGTTTGCGGCTATCGAGGATGACCAGGCGGCAATGTGCGCGTCTGAAGCCCGCGCCCCTGAAGTCGCCGCCGAAAAGCCCGTCTCTGAACCTGAGCCGCAAACTGCTGGCGGCTACTTCACCTATGGCGCATCGAAGGAGGACTAGCCGTTTTGACAACCCCCTTCGACAGCGGTGAGCGAGAGCCGCAGCTGAAAGCCACACGAGAGAAAACCACCGCCGAGCGCACCGATGATGCGCGCCGCCATTTCTTTCAGGTGTGGATGGTTATAGGCGCTGCGGCGCTCATCTATATGTTCGGTTTCGTGCTCGACGTGCTGTCCCTGCCGGTTGCCATCATCGTATGGACGATCGTCTTCGTGCTCGTGTTGCGCTCGCCCGTCGATGCGCTTGAGCGTCGCGGCGTTCGCCGCGGCTTGGGCACGACCATTGCATTCGTGGGCATGTTCGCGGTGCTCGCCGCACTTGTTGTGATTATGTTTTCGCCTATGTTCGGCGTGAATGACCAGTTCGCGAACATCTTCTCGGCGCTGCCTGTGTATGTTCAGGGGCTTATCGACTGGGCGAATTCGTTTTATGACAGGTACGCCTCGCTTCTGCAGGACGACACGGTGCGTGGTTGGATTGACGCGGGCTCAAAGTCGCTCGCCGATTGGGCGTCATCTGTCGCGAAGCAGTCGGCCAATGGCGTGGTGCTGTTTGGCACGGGCATCGCGAATGTCTTCGTCGTTTTGGGTTTTGCGCTTGTGGTGGCGTTTTGGACGCTTATGGAATTGCCCGCGATCGATCGCGAGGTCGATCGATTGGTGCCCGATAACCATAAAGAAGAGGCCGACATGCTGCGCATCGCGTTTACGCGCATTATGGGCGGCTATATTCGTGCCACGGTGCTGCAGTGCTTCATCATTGGCACGGCGTGCGGCATAGGGTTTGCGGTGTTGGGCGTGCCGAATGCCGCCGCGTTGGGCCTGATCACGGGCGTTCTAAACCTGATTCCCGTCGTGGGTCCCTGGATTGGCGGCGCGGTTGCGGCCGTGGTCGGTCTGTTCGTGAGCCCCATTACCGCCGTGCTCGCGCTCGCGCTCACCGTATGCGTGCAGCAATTCGTGTACACGTTCATAGGGCCGAAGCTCATGCAGAATTCGGTTGACGTGCATCCGGCGATTGTGATCGTGGCGCTGCTCGTGGGCGGCGCCATTGGCCAGAGCATGGGCGGCCTTATGGGCAATATCGTTGGCATGCTCTTGTCTATCCCGTTCGCGGCTATTGCGAAAACAGTGTTCGTGTACTACTTCGAGAAGAACACGGGCAGGCAAATCGTTGCCGAAGACGGTGTGTTCTTCCGCGGCAACCCTTCGGTTCTCGATGGCGAAAATGGCGAGCCCGATGCCATGGCCGATGCGATTTCTCCCACGCCGAGCAAGCCATTTGCGCCCTCTTCGCTTGTTGCAGCTTTAAGTTCCCATGGCGAAAAGGGCGCCGATGTCGCAGATAAGGGTGGGGAATAGGCGAAAGCTATCGTTTCCTGGCTTCGCCTGCCGAGAAGGCCGCCGCGCTCGATGTGGCTATTCGCCTTCCTTGGCAGGCTGCTCCTGCTCTTCGGCGGCTTTCGGGTCTTGCACCGAAGGCAGGGCCATAAACTCGGCAAACAGCGTTTGGACCTTTTTCTCGGCCCGGGCGAAGCTCGCGTATGTGCCGGCCTCTTCGCGCTCGGACTCGCCGCTTGCGTCGGTGATCAGGCGAATTGCCCACTCGAAGCGCCCCGCGTCGTTTTTGCGAATGAGGGCTTCGCAGTCGAAGCGGTAGCGGTACACGCCGCAAAACCAGCTATTTTCGGCGATTTCTTCCCAAGGGGTATCGTCGAGCGGTTCGGGGAAAAGGGTTTCAACGTCGGTATCGGTCATGGTAATTCCGTTCTGTATTGATGAATGTGCGCGTGGGCGCTTGAATAATCACACCCCATGATAAGACATTTCGCGTCGTATCGGCGCGTGACGAATCGCGCAAAGCGCGGGGCGCGGCGATTTCGCGCATTTTCCAGGGCAATTCATAGAATTCTCGCGACGTGGCGAGGTCTGGCGTGACGCGGGCGCGCGCGTTGGCTATCATGGGCCAGTTGGAAATGATCGGGCCTTGGGCCCGTTAGTCCGAAATATGAGAGCGAGACCTGTCCAATGAAGTACATGACTACAGCGGAAATTCGCGAGAAGTACTTGAAGTTCTTCGAGGAGAAGGGCTGCAAGCGCATGCCTTCTTCGTCGCTGATTCCCGACGATCCGAGCCTTTTGCTCACGAGCGCTGGCATGGTGCAGTTCAAGCCTTACTTCCTGCATCAAAAAGAACTCGACCCCCAATACATCGGTACCACGACGGTGCAGAAGTGCGTGCGCACCAACGACATCGACAACATTGGCGATGCGCGCCACCTTTCGTTCTTCGAGATGCTGGGCAACTTCAGCTTCGGCAAATACTTCAAGAACGAAATGTGCACTTGGGCGTATGAGTTCTCGACCGAAGTGCTCGGCCTGCCGAAAGAAAAGCTGTACTTCACAGTGTTCGAAGACGACGACGAGACTATCGAGATTTGGAAGAGCCTCGGCGTTGAAGACAGCCATATCTCTCGCTTGGGTGAAGACGACAACTTCTGGCGCGCTGGCCCTACCGGCCCGTGCGGTCCGTGCTCTGAGATTTACTTTGACCAGGGTCCCGAAGTCGGTTGCGGCAGCCCCGACTGCGCGCCTGGTTGCGATTGCGATCGCTTCCTCGAGTACTGGAACTGCGTGTTCACTCAGTTCGACGGCCAGGAAGACGGCGCGCTTGCTCCGCTGCCTTCGAAGAACATTGACACCGGCATGGGCCTGGAGCGCATCGCGGCCATTATGCAGGGCGTCACGAACAACTACGACACCGACGTGCTGCGCAGCCTGATTGCCGTGGGCGAGCGCCTTTCCGGCAAGGAATACAAAACCGATGCCGATGTTGACAAGTCGCTGCGCATCATCTCTGACCACAGCCGTTCTGTCACCTTCATGATTGCCGACGGCATTCTTCCCTCCAACGAGGGTCGCGGCTACGTGCTGCGCCGCTTGCTGCGCCGTGCCATCCAGAAGGCGCACACGGTGGGCATCGAAGGCCCGTTCCTCAACGAGTACGTCGATGAAATCGTGAAGCTCATGGGCGACGTGTACCCCGAAATCGTCGACAATCGTGAGCTTATTCGCCGCGTCATTCTTTCCGAAGAGGAGCGCTTCGGCGCGACCCTTCGCCAGGGCCAGGTGTATTTGGCCGAGGCATTCGAGAAGCTCGAGGGCGATACGCTTTCCGGCGAGCAGGCGTTTACTTTGCACGATACCTACGGCTTCCCTGTCGAGGTTACCGAGGAAATGTGCGCCGATCGTGGCGTGAAAGTTGACATGGAGGGCTTTGAGCGCTGCATGGAAGCCCAGCGTGAGCGCGCTCGCGCCGCAAACGTGAAAGACGCGGAAGCTGCATGGAGCACGTACGGCGGCGTGCATGCCGACATTCTCAAAGAAGTAGGCGCTACCGAATTCGTGGGCTATGACCGCATGAGCGCAAGCTCGGGCGTTCGTGCGCTCATCAAAGAGGGCCAGCGCGTCGACTCCATCGCTGCGGGCGATACCGCCGAAATTGTGCTAGGCCTGACTCCGTTCTATGCCGAAATGGGCGGCGAAGTGGGCGACACCGGCGTTATCGAGGGCGAAGGCTTCAAGGCTGAAGTCGTCGATACGAAGGCTCCCGAAAAGGGTCTTACCTGCCACAACGTGAAAGTCGTCGAAGGCGAGCTTCATGTGGGCGACACCGTTCGTGCAGTTGTCGACGAGCTTCGCCGCAAGCGCATTTCGCG
>NZ_CDRRGL010000027.1:0-18682 GCF_977041755.1 Slackia sp. | reverse complement strand
CGGCACCGCGTCGCCGCGCAGGGCGAGCACATTTTCAATACTCGCCGCCTTCATCGATGCAAGCACGGAATCGATGCCCGCGCGATCGGCGTTCATGCACGTAAGGTGGGCCATCATGTTCAGGCCGTATTCGTCTTGCGCCATTTTCGCCACGTCAATCGTGCGCGAGGAATTGCCCGACCCTCCCGCTGAATACGTGACGGAGACAAACGAAGGCGAAAGCGGCGCCAGACCGCCGATAACCTCGCGGGCTTCTTCCACGGGAAGATCTCCCTTCGGAGGGAAGATTTCAAACGAAACAGGCAGCTTCTCGCCACCAAAAACATCGATGATGTGCATGCGAACTCCTTTGCGCAAAACAGCCCATCGTTTTGCTTCGACCCACCGCTTCTGCCTTGCCGCTTGGCGATTCATTCCTTATGGCTTACCGCGAATCGCCTCGTGGGTTCGACATCCCAAGCGAAAGCATCGCCATTGGGCGCTTGACGCGAAATCAACGCAGGCAAAGCGCGCCGCTTGCTTTCGAAATCGAGCAAAATCGAGGGGTCGATGCAAAAAACTACCAACTTAAGTGATATGGATAATAGCGCTTTATCGCGATGGAGTAATTTGCGGCGGCAAGAAATGCACGAGAAATCGAGCGCCAGCCTTGCGTCCAAAATGCAGCAAACTCGGCATGGACCGTCTCCACGCCGAGTTCGCCTTCTTTTTCATACATTATTCGATGGTTCGGCCTTCACACTGGTCGGTTCGCAACACGCGAAGAATATCGCCCGCGCGCAGCTCTTCCCCACAATCGAACGAATACGTCTCCATCGTGCGATTCGCCACATTAACAGCGCACAGCGTGCCGCCCACAACGCGCGGATCGGCGCCGGCAAGAACGCCCTCGCGGCGGCGCTCCACATCGTCGGGGCTCGCGTCGTCGGCGGCGTGCCATACCAAACGCGTAGGCTGAATCGTGAACACGCCGCGCCCAGGCGAGAGCACCTCAAGGGTTTCGCCTTCGAAGAAACGATTACGACACATCACGACCGCCCGATACGCCTGCGCGGGCGATGCAGCCAGCTCATCGATAAACGAGAGGCTCACGCACCCCTTCTTTTCCGCATAGGGGTCCGACGCGATTGCCTGGCGACGCGCAGCGATTCCGGACTCAGGCCACGACTGAATCTCGGCAGCGCGGCGACTGGAGGCTCCAGCCCGGCTGGCGGCGTCGAGCCGATCGCTCGCAACAACCCCGGCAGCAACCGCCGGATCCGTTACGACCGCCTGGTCGGCGGCAACGGACTGCGGAAAAGAAAGCGAGGCGCCGCCCGCGCCCCCACCCGCCGCCAACGAGGGCGCGTTCTTCCCGCACGAAACTACGCGAGCGACCATTTGGTAATCGCGCGCATATTCCTTCACGCCCTGGTTTTGACCAGGGGTGCCAAAGTAAAAGCCCGTCGAATACGGACGGTGGCTCGTAGTTTCGAGCTCAGCCTGCCACGCATCGGCAGGCTCGCCATCGAGCACATGGCGATACGCGTTCACGGCCGATGCCACATAGTAGGCGCCTTTCGCGCGACCCTCGATCTTAATGCTGTCGACGCCCGCTTCGGAAAGCTCGCGCACATGGGAAAGCATGTTCATGTCCGTAGAGCTCATGATGAAGCTGCCGCCGTCTTCCTCGATAACCGAGAAAGGCTCGCCCGGACGCGTTTCTTCCACAACCGTGTACTTCCAGCGACACGGCTGCGCGCAGTGTCCATTGTTCGCACCACGCGAGGGGCTCACCATGTAATCGCTCATAAGGCATCGACCCGAATAGGCCATGCACATGGCGCCATGCACGAACGCTTCGATTTCCAAATCATCGGGAATGCTTTCGCGCATACGAGCGATATCGAAAAGGCTCATTTCACGCGCCACAACAACGCGGCTCACGCCTAAATCGTAATACGCCTTCGCAGCTTCGGCGTTCATGCACGATGCCTGGGTTGAAAGATGCAGCTCGAGCTTTGGCGCCGTACGCTTGCATACGGAAAGCGCGCCCATGTCGCTCACGATGGCCGCATCCGCGCCTGCATCTTGCAGCATGGCGAAGAAATCTGGCAAAGCCGCCACGTCGCCATCTTTCATAAGCGTATTCGCCGTCACAAAAACCTTCACCCCATGCTCGTGAGCGAATTTCACGGCAGAGGCGATGCCCGCATCATCGAAGTTCGAAGCGCGGCGACGCATGCCAAAACGCTTGCCCGCCAAATATACGGCGTCGGCGCCGAAATGGACGGCGCATTCCAACTGCTCCATGCCGCCCGCAGGCGCCAGCAGCTCCATAGGTCGCGCCATGCCGGCGCAGGTGTGTTTCAGAGAAGTAATCATGGCCACAGCATATCAAAAGGACGACGAAAGACGCTTTACGAACGAGCATGCAAACGACAACCGCACGACCACATGCAAAAGGCTCCCTTCAATGAAGGAGGCCTTGAACAAAACCGTCAGCACTCAAAGAGCGATCGCCGCGCTGAGCTTAGCTGTTTTCTTGCGCTTCTCGATGCCGCCCATTCCCAATACATCCCCACCCTTCTTAAAGGGAAATCATGCCGGTGAAACCCTTCCCTCAAACGCTAAGTCGACGGTCTCTACTACGTCCAAAAGGCTCCGCCCACACGCGAGTGCGCTATGATAGAGCCATTGAAACCACGCGACGGGAGGCATCGTGAACGACAAAGAACGCATTCGTTTGACCGAGCTCACCTCACGTGGCGGTTGAGCGGCGAAGTGGGGTCCGGGAGACCTCGAACGCATTTTGAAAGACATCTCCATTGCGCAGACGATGCCGCCCGAAGCCATGCTCGGCTTCGACACGGCCGACGACGCTGCCGTATGGCGAATCGCGCCGAACATCGCGGGCATTTTGACGATTGATTTCCTTACGCCTATCGTCGATGAGCCCTACGACTTCGGGCGAATCGCCGCCGCCAACGCGCTTTCCGACGTTTTTGCCATGGGAGGCGTGCCCAATGTGGCGCTCAACGTGGTCGCCATGGATTCGACCCTGCCTGAATACGTGCCGCGCGATATGCTGCGCGGAGGCCTCGAAAAAGTCATCGAGGCGGGCGCCGTTATTATGGGCGGCCATTCCATCGACGACGAGGAGCCGAAATACGGCTTGTGCGTTTTCGGCACCGTCGCCCCCGACGCGCTCGTGCGAAACGAAGGCGCAAAGCCGGGCGATACCCTG
Organism: Slackia sp.; assembly: GCF_977041755.1. Classification (NCBI taxonomy): domain Bacteria; kingdom Bacillati; phylum Actinomycetota; class Coriobacteriia; order Eggerthellales; family Eggerthellaceae; genus Slackia; species Slackia sp. The sequence continues at coordinate 15,456 of NZ_CDRRGL010000027.1, read as the reverse complement.
TACCTCACCAAGCCGCTCGGCACGGGCATCGCGAGCGCGGGGCGCAAGGTCGGCATTCTGGACGACGCCGCGTTCTCGCCAGCCGTCGAGTCGATGGCCGAACTCAACCGCGCTGCGGGCGAGGCGATGGTCGCCGCCGGCGTGCATGCCGCGACCGACGTAACCGGCTTCGGCCTTGCAGGCCACCTGCACGAAATGCTCTCTGCAAGCGCGTGCGCCGCGAGCATCAACTGGAGCGGCGTGCCAACATTTGCGGAAACCGTCGATCTTGCGCGCCAATGGTGCCGTCCTGCGCGTTCGTTTTCCGTGGAAGACTTTGCGCAGCCGTTTTTGCACGTGCCCGACAATCAAATGGGCGAAGACGCCACTGCCGTGCTATGCGACCCGCAAACGTCGGGCGGCATGCTCTGCGCCATACCGTCCGAAGCGGCCGCAACTTTCGAAGAGGAGTTCGCGGCACGCTGCGGCCGCACGCCCGCAAAAATTGGCCGCGTGATAGAGGGCGAATCGGGGCACATTCACGTAGTGGAATAATGTTCGCCTATAAGAACTTTGTCATATATGCCGCAAAGGAGAATTATGGCAACCGAAAAGAGCCTCAATGAGCGCATGCGCGCGCTGCCCAAAGTCGACGAAGTCGTAGGACTCGTCGAATTGAGCGACTCCATTCGCGCATGCATTCCCGAAACCGCCATAACCGATGCGGTGCGCGCGAGCATCCAAGCCATGCGCGAACGCCTGCTGCGAGGCGAAGACGTCGACATCACTTCGCACGCCGCCGCACGCGAAGCCGAATGCCGCGTGCGCGCGCTCGCCCGCCCCTCGCTTCGCGCCGCGGTAAACGCCATGGGCGTCATTCTGCACACCAACATCGGCCGCAGCCCCTTGGCGCAAGAGGCCCTCGACGCCGTTGTCGACGTGTCGCGCGGCTATTCCACACTCGAATACAGCGTCGAGAACATGGCGCGCGGCAGCCGCCACGACCACATCGAGTCGCTTGTATGCGCACTCACCGGCGCTGAGGCGGCCATGGCCGTCAACAACAACGCAGCCGCAACCCTCATGGTGCTTTCCGAATTCGCGAAAGGCCACGAGGCGGTGGTTTCGCGCGGCGAACTCGTTGAAATCGGCGGATCGTTCCGCATTCCTGAAATCATGGCAACCTCAGGCGCCAAGATGGTTGAAGTCGGCGCCACCAACAAGACTCACGTATTCGATTACGAGCGCGCAATCACGAGCGACACCGCGATGCTTTTAAAGGTGCACACCTCGAATTACCGCATCGTGGGCTTTTCGGAAAGCGTGACCGCCCGCGATTTGGTGGGCGTCGCCCGCGCCGAGAACGCACGCCGCGCTGCCGCCGACGCGCACGACCGTGTGGTGGTATATGAAGATTTGGGCTCTGGGTCCCTTTTGCCGCCCATTTTGAACGCGCCCGACGCTGAACCTACCGTAGGCCAGTCGCTTTCGGGCGGCTGCGATTTGGTGTCGTTCTCGGGCGACAAGCTGCTCGGCGGCCCGCAGACGGGTATCATCGTGGGCAAGAAAGCCTATATCGACCGTCTGAAGAAAAATCCACTCGCACGCGCCATGCGCCTGGACAAGATGACGCTCGCTGCGCTCGAGGCCACGCTGCGCCTCTATCTCGACGGCACCGCCTACGAACGCATTCCCACACTGCGCATGCTCAATGCAACGCTGGGAGAAATGCGCGAAGCCGCCGACGCTCTGGCCGCCGCTATCGAAGAGCGCCTTCCGAGCGGTTGCGCAAGCGTCTCGGTCGTGGAGGAATTCGAAAAGGCCGGCGGCGGGTCGCTTCCCACCCTCGATATTCCCGGCGCCGCCGTGCGCATCGATTACCTGCGCGGCAACGCGAACGACTGCGAACGCGCCATGGGCAACCGCGCGGGCGCACCGGTACTGGCACGCACCAAACACGAAGGCACCCTGTTCGACGTGCGATGCCTGCTGCCCGGAGACGAACAAATCATCGCCGACGCGCTTGCGGAATATTTCAAAACACTGGATTAGGCCACTCTTCCAACGCCCCTCGCCGAGACAAGCGAGGGGCGTCTTCAACCTACGCATCGGTAGCGGGAAGGGACACCCGTGCTCAAACAGTCCTGAGCTCGCACAAACGCCCCACCGAGGCGTTCGGCTCGTGCGGAACTGCGCCGGAGTCCCTTCCCGTCACCAATGCCGAGCCCTTCACAATTGAAAGAAGGCATCCATGTCTACCCACGAATACAACGAACCCTCTATCGTCATTGGCACCGCGGGCCACATCGACCACGGCAAATCGACGCTTGTGCAAGCGCTCACCGGCACCGACCCCGACCGCTTGGTCGAAGAAAAGCGTCGCGGCATCACCATTGAGCTGGGATTCGCTCGACTCGACTTGCCAGGCGGCGCTTCCGTCGGCATCGTCGACGTACCCGGCCACGAGAAGTTCGTGCGCCAGATGATCGCCGGAGCCACAGGCATCGATGCCGCCATTTTGGTCGTGGCGGCTGACGATGGCATCATGCCCCAAACGCGCGAACACCTCGCCGTGCTGCGCCTGCTCTCGGTGCCACAAATCGTCGTCGCGCTCACCAAATGCGACATGGTCGACGAGGAATGGGTCGAATTCATGGGCGGGGAAATTCATGCAGCGCTCGCCTGCGGCCCCTATGCCGAAGCGGAAATCATTCCCGTTGCCGCTCGCGAAGGCCGCGGCCTTGACGAACTGAAAGCCGCGCTCGCGAATATCGTATCGAAGCAGCAGCACGCCCACCACGAGGGCTTTTTGCGCATGCCCATCGACCGCTCGTTTACCGTAAAGGGCGCGGGCACCGTTGTTACGGGCAGCCTGTGGAGCGGCGCCGTCGCACCCGGAGACACCGTGCGCGTGCTGCCAAGCGGCAAAAAAACGCGCGTGCGCTCGGTGCAAATTCACGGTGAAGGCGTCGATGCCGCGTTTTCAGGCCATCGCGTAGCCATGAATCTCGCCGATGTGAGCCGCGACGACGTGCGCCCCGGCGATTTCATCACGGCGCTCGATGCCCCCAACGCCAGCAACCGCTTCGATTGCGAACTCACGTATTTCGACTGCGAGAGCGCAAGCAGCACGCTCGAATCGGGCTCCACGGTGCGCGTCGCCCACGGCACCAAAGAGGTGTTCGGGCGCGTGCTGTTCATGGATGGCCACGCCAAACTCAAGCAAAACGAGCAGGCCACAGCGCAGATACGCCTCGACGAGCCTTTATGCGTGCTTCGCGGCGACCGATTCGTCATTCGCGCCGCAACGCCTGTGCGCGTCATCGGCGGCGGACGCGTGCTCACCGGTCATCCGCGCAGGCGTTCCATTCTTTCCGAAAGCGACAAGGCGGTGCTTTCCGCACTCGCTTGCGACGATGTGGGCGCCGCCGCTCAAGCATATATCGAAGAGCCCAATGCCATTCGCACCGTGGCTGACATTGCAGGCGCCCTCGACGTAAGCGAAGCCGAAGCCGCACGCATCGCGAAAACCATTGTCGGCAAAAATATCGTCGCCGCGGGAAGCGACGCCGACCTCCTGTTCGCTACAAAACAAACTCTGCAGCGCGCCGCCTCGAAAATCGCGAGCACGCTGCTGAAATTCCACGCGACATCGCCCAATGAGCTGGGCATGCCGAAAGCCGCGCTCAACCACGCGGCGTTACCTTCGCTCAACGACACCCGCTTCGACGCCGCTCTTGCTGTCGCCCTTGAAAAAGGCGACGTCGTATCCATGGACGGCGTTTTGAGCCATGCCACCGCGGGGGCCGCCGCGCATGCGCGCGCTCAAGAGCGAGCCGATGCCGCATTCGCGCTTCTCGAAGGCACGCTTACGCCTCCCTTCGCCGATGGCGTGACCTCGTCGCTCAACTGCACGAAGAGCGAAGCCTATGCCGCGCTCGGCGACCTCGAAGAACAGGGGCGCACCGTGAAAATCGACCGCGACCTCTACTACGACGCCGCCGTATTCAACAAGCTTGTCGAAGCCGTGCGAGCCCATATCGAAGCGAAGGGGCCCTCGCTGGCCACCGACTTGAAAGACGCTATGGGCGTTTCGCGCAAGTACGCCATTCCCGTGCTCGAAGCCCTCGACGATAGGGGCATCACGAAGCGCGATGGCGACCTACGAACGCTTTAGCGGCATCGATTCTTGCCCCCCTCTTACGTGCTTTTCGCAACCGCATAACTTTTCTCGTCGGCCCCCCGCGAAAATTGCGTAGAATGCTTGCTTGGTTTGACCGTTGAAGCAACCGACATATGGAGATGAATAGGTTCCTGGTGGACCTCGCGGCCTTCAAAGCCGTTGCGGGGCGCGCAGAACGTCTCGGGTGTGTTCGATTCACACGCATCTCCGCCAGCTTTACTGCGCCGTTCTTGCGAACGGCGCTTCTTGTTGGCTGACCGAAAAAACGACCGCCATATACAAAAAAGCGAGGAAGGGAATGTCCCTTCCTCGTTTTGCTTTGCGGGTTTTACAGCTTCTCGAGAAGCTCGAATTCCGTTTTCGACATCTCGCGATACAGCGCCGAGAGGCCTCGGGCATCGACGCACACCCGTGCGAGCATGCCCGCTGCGGCATCGTCTTCCGCATCGAAGCGCATCGACATGCCGCAACCCGCCGATATCGCGCGCGGGGTCGGAATCATGGCCGCGTGCGCATGCGCGGCTCCAAGGGCGGCCTCCGATGCCATAGCCGCATGTGTCGACTCAAACGCCATAACGTAGGTATGTGACACGGCGCGCCCTTACAGCGTAATGGTCTTGGCGGCTTCTTGCATACGGCCCAGGATGTCATACATATTCGACACCTCGCCAACCTTGAGCTGCTCTTTCAAGCCATAGAAGTCGAGGCATGTACCGCATACGAGCACTTCGGTGCCCTTCTCGATAAGCTTGTTCACCGAATCGATGATCTGCTGCTCATCGCCAGCCACGAGCTTCACGCCACTGTTCATGAACAGCACGCTCGCCGGCACGTCTTCGCTTTCCGAAAGCGTGTAAATGGCCATTTTCATGAGGTTATAGCCAAGCTGGGGGTCGCCTTCGCCCACGTGGTCTTTGCCAATGAACACGGCATATCCGCAGCCTGCAGGCGTACAGACAGGCGCGGCGGCAGAAGCAGGGGCGACTGCGGCCGCAACGCTTCCCTCGCCTTCCGAGAAGATCACGCTCCAGCCGCCTTCGATGGTCTCGACAGCGACGTTGAGGCCGTACTTTTCAGCCAAGCGCGAAACGTTCTTCACTGCGATTTCGTTGTCAACGTGCACGGAAAGCTCGCGCGCGCCTTCGTCGATCTTCGCCTTCGCCATCATGAGCGGCTTGGGGCACGCAAGACCGAATGCATTGACAGTTTCCATGGAATGCCTCCTTCGTTGTTCTGGTTTATGCCAGCATATACCTCAATCTTCTATTCGCGAGTTCGGGCTTGCACATTCGCGCGAATTTGGAATGCGCAAGCCCGCGCCCGCGCGCAATGGGCGGCCTTGCGCCCATTGTCGCAGGTCGCAAGGCCGCCAAACGCTAACAATACGTGTCGCGTGCGGGATTGATCGCGCCCGCGACGCGCACGATGCGCTCAATGGGGTACGGCGCGGCCTCGATGACCGGCCGCGCCGCATCGACCACCTCGGGGTCAAGAAGCACCGAAGTGCCGCAGCACGCCTGCATGCCGTGCGGAGCAGGCGCCACGCGCGCCGGAACGCCAGCATCGACAAGGCGCTGATACAGATCGAAGCCTTCCGTGCTCGTGCGAACGAGCACGTAGCATGCGTCTTTCGCCCGAAGCACCGCTAACACCCCTGACCAACGGCGTGGGCGATTTCACGCACGGCCTCGGCTGCCGTATCGGCGTCGGCTGCGGTATTCGCCGCCGCGAAGCTGAAACGAACCGCGCCTTGGCTCTGAGTTCCAAGCGCTTTATGCATAAGCGGGGCGCAATGGGCGCCCGCACGCACGCAGATGCCGTAATCGCTCGCCAGTCGGTCGGCCACTTCGGCCGAATCGGCATCGGCGATATTCAATGCCACGATGGAACCGCGATCGCATGCGTCGCTTCGGCCATACACCTTCACGTCGGGAATGCCCGACACCGCATCGGCGAAACGCTGCGCAAGCGCGCCCACATGCTCATGCACGCCGGAGGGCCCGCCGAGCGTTCCCTCGATGTGGCCAATGCCCGCGGCCAAGCCCGCCACGCCATGCGCGTTCAGCGTGCCCGCCTCGAGGCGTTCAGGCATGAACAGCGGATGGCGCTCGTCATAGCTGTGCGTGCCTGAGCCGCCCTCAAGAAGCGGGGCGATCTCGATGCCGCAGGCCACGCACAAACCGCCGGTCCCCTGCGGGCCCAGCAGGCTTTTATGGCCCGTAAAGCACACCACATCGGCACCGATTTCAGCCATGTTCAGCGGATACGATCCAGCCGTTTGCGCGGCATCGAGCACGAACTTCGCACCTGTCTCATGGGCCATGGCGCACATGCGCGCCACATCGTACACATCGCCCGTAAGGTTCGACGCATGCGTAACCGCGACCAGCGCAGGCTTATGCTTGAGCAACTCGGCATACGCCTCGAAATCAAGCGAGCCATCGGCGGCGATAGGCGCAATGTCAACCGTGCAGCCAGCCGTATCGCGCAGGCGGAACAACGGGCGCAGCACCGAATTGTGCGACGCCGCCGTGGTGAGCGCCCGCTGGCCCGGAGCGAGCAAGCCATCGATGGCGATATTGAGCGCCATGGTGGCATTGTTCGTGAACGCCACGCTCGAAGCGCCCGGCGCACCAAGCAAATTCGCCACCGCCGCGCGGGCGCGATACACCGCCATGCCCGCCGCGATTGACGCCGGATGCACGCCGCGGCCCACGCCTCCGAACGACGTCATGGCATCAGCCACGGCGCGCACCACGCATTCGGGCTTCATCATCGTCGTGGCCGCGTTGTCCAAATAAATCACGGGCGCTCCCTTCATTTCCTCAATTGAGGTTTACAGCATTTCGACGAACGCGGCAATGCGCGTTTCGAGCTGCCCTGCATCGCTTTGCGAATAATCGGTCTCGAGCTTCATGTACGGAATGCCCGCGTTCTCACACGTCTTCGCCACATTCGCGCTTTCGACGTTGAACGTATGGCACGCGGTGAGCACGTTCTCGATAACGCCATCGACATGGTACTTCTCGCACATGTCCATCATATTTTCAAGACGGCCACCGTTCGGCGTCATGACCGAGCAATTGATGCGCAGGTAGCGATCGGAAATCGCGCGCAGAATGTCGGGGGCGTTTTCGTCGATGAGCATGCGGTTGGTGCGCTCGCCCGAGCAATCGTCGGAACACACGATCACGCCGCCGCAGCGCTCGATGGTGCGGCCCACCTTGTTGATGACGCCGCCCATGGGGCAACCCGTAATAAGGATGCGCTTCGCATTCTTGTCGATGGGGCTTTCCCCGTGCTCAAGCGCAGCGCGCTTCTCTTCAACGAGCACCTCGATTTTCGCGGCATAGTCTTCGATGTCGAAGCTGAACGTGGAGGCCTGGATGGCGGAAAGAATTTCCACGCCGCCCATCGCCGGCGGCTCGGCGCGCTGCAGGTCATACATGCTGGCAAGCGCGCGGCGCAGGCGGTTGCGACGGCGAACCGCGGCACGCAGGTCGTCATCAGTGATTTCGATGCCGTAAAACTCTTCGAGGTGGCGACGGAACAGCTTCACATCCTCGTACCACATATCGGCCTCGTACGGGCGGCCCTGGCCTTGAGGCAAATGCAGCACGTACGTTTTCTTGATCTCATTGAGGAGCTCGTACATCTTCTTTTTGCCGTCGCACGTGGTTTCGCCCACGATCATGTCGGAAAAATACGTGAAGGGGCATTTGTCGGTCAGCGCGAAGCCGTACGTCGACTTGATGAGCGGGCACAGATTCGCGGGCAGCACCGTTTCTGCCGCCGGAATGGTCTCGTCCGACATGCCGCACAGCGCCACCGACGCCGCACCCGCCGCATCCATGACCTCAAGCGGCGTGTAGGAGCATAAAAAGCCGATGAGCTTGCCGCCCGCTTGCTTGTAGTTCTTCACTTTGATAAACGACGCCTTGCGCTGGTCGTTGAATTCCTCAAACGTGCGCGGCAGTTCGATTTCAGTCATGCGATTCTTCTTCCTTCGATATCCCCGGTATGCATTCCGCTTCCCCGCGGCAGTTATTTCTTCAGCCCCAATGCCACCTCGGCCGCGCCAATGGCGCCCGCGAAACGCGCATTCGGCGCCGTGCGCACGTTTCGGCCGAGCACGGCGGAAAGGCGCTGCACGATATAGTCGTTATCGCACAGGCCGCCCGTCAGAAATACCTGGTCGCCTGCAATGCCCGACGCCATAGTGGCCACGCGCCCCACAACCGACTCAATCACGCCATTGGCGATGTTTTCACGCGGCTCTCCTCGGCCGACAAGCGAGATGACTTCCGACTCGGCGAACACGGTGCACATGCTCGAAATCGACGTGGGCTCGCCGGCGCGCGCGAGTTCGGAAAGTTCGGCCTGGCTCACCGCGAGCCGGTCGGCCATAATTTCCAGGAATCGGCCCGTGCCAGCCGCGCATTTATCGTTCATCAGGAACTTCTTCACCATTCCGCCCGCAAGCTGAATGACCTTCGTGTCCTGGCCGCCCACGTCAATCACCACGCCGTCGCGCCCGAACAGGCGCGCGGCACCTTTGCCGTGGCACGTGATTTCGGTCACGACTTTATCGGCAAACGGCACCGCCACGCGCCCATATCCCGTCGCGACCACGGCATGCGGCGCTTCGAAGAAGCCTTGTGCCTCAAGGTGCTCCGCCACGCCATTCGCGGCATCGACGCTCGAAAAGCCCGTCGGACGCATCCACGTCTCAACGATCTCGCTCGAATCATCGAGCACGGCGACCTTCGTAGCGGTCGACCCTATGTCCACACCAATTCCGAGCATTTCCACCCTTTCATGCCGCGACGAAGATATCCGAAACGCGCCCTCGTGCGCATTTCGATTCGTCCATGCCGCACCGAACGGCCCCGCGCCCAAGCGCGAGGCCGCCAACCATGCAGCGCAATAATCGAACGTTAACCAAGCATCTCCACGAACGCCTCGATGCGCGTGCGCAACTGCTCGGCATCGTTGTCGGTGTAGTCGGTCTCGAGGCCCAAGCACGGAATGCCTTCGGCTTCGAGCGCCTTCGCCACGGCCGACTTCTCGGTGTCGTACAGCGTGCAGAATTTCAGGTTCGCATCGATCACGCCATCGACGTGGTACTCGCGCGCCAGACGCACGATGTCGTCAATGCGGCCCTCATTGGGCGTGAAGCAGGCGCAGTTGTTCTTCATATAGCGCTCGGACAGAGCATGGAACTGGCCCTCGAGCGTGGTTTGGGTTTCGTCGACCAAATGCTCGAAGTAGCGCGTGCCCGTGCACATTTCCTCGCACACCACGGCGGCGCCGCTCGTCTCGATAATGTGATGCAGCTTCCAATTCGGAATAGCCATGGGGGTGCCGGTAATAAGAATGCGCTTCGTGCCCTCGGGGAATACGCTCACGCCGTCGGCGATGCGCCGCTCGAGCTCGTCGGCGAGCTCGTTGGCCTTCTGCGCGCAGCGAGCAGGGTCGTCGAAGAAGGCAATCTGGGTCATGAGCAGGCGGTCTTTGCCAGAAATAGGAATGCAGTTTTCGGCCTTCGTGGCATCGAACACGCGGGCGAGCGCGCGGCGCTTCTCGTTGGTGAGCTTGATTGCCGCGGCGAGATTTTCCGCCGTCAGCTCATTGCCAGTGAATTCTTCCACCATCTTCGCGAAGTCGGCGATTTCGTCGGCCCATTTATCGATGTCTTTCGCGCGCTTCATCTGGGGAACATCCATCACATACGTGCTCTTGTCGGCGCCCAGGATCTCGTACGCCTTCTTCTTGCCGTCGCAGGTGGTTTCGCCCACATACATGTCCGCCACGCTGAAATACGGGCACGTTTTGCCGAAATGGGCGCCCAGCGACGCCTTCACCAGCGGACACATATCGCTCGGCAACACTTTCTCGCCATCGGGCACCCAGAACTGGGATCCGCCGCACAGGCCCGTGACCGCGCCGCCGCACGCAACGACGACCTCATCGGGCACGTACACGCAAAACGTGCCGAACACCTTGCCGCCCTGTTTCTGCAGCTCAATGAGCTCGGCGGGGCGAATGCCGTGAATGTCCGATACCACGAAATCGTAGAATGCCATGCCCGCGGGACGATTTTCCTGGCTCAGGTACACATCGCCAAACGCCGTGGGAAGCACGGCGCACAGCTGGTCATGGGTTTCCAGGTCCATGCCGAGGCTTTGCCACATTTCACGATTGTCTGCCATGTTCGATTCCCCCTTCGTGCGAAGGCGGCATCCCACCCCTGGGGCCGTGCGCACATGCGCCCTTCGCGCTCGGTTTCCAATAACTATCACGCGACGAATCGCCAGCCCACAAGGAATATGGGTGCAAAAAAAGAAACGTCGGGCGACGGTGCAGAATGGCGGACGCGCTGCAGATGCGCGAGCGTTGCCTCGCCTTCGAGGCATATGGGGCATACGCTTCGGGTGCAGAATGGCGACGGGGCAGAATTCGTCGTCGAACGAAGCGTTGCTGCGTATAGCGCCAGTGTAGCGCGCGGGGAGCGCAAACGGAAGCTATAACCCTGCAAGCGGAGGGTTTTATGCGGGAGCGCCTTGCTGCCTATACGAAAAGGGCCACCGCATACGCGATGGCCTGAAAGCACACAGGAGTTCCTGCGGTATGGCCGCGTAGCCGACGCCGGCCATTGGATTGGTTCGGTCGGTTTCGCCTCGAAGCCGCTAGAGCGTCTCGAAGGCACGCGTCGCACGCGCCACAAGCGATTCCCAGGAAAGCGCCGACACGTCGAACTGCTCAGCTGGCCGGCCTTCGCGAGCGGCTTGCTCGAGAACGTCGGCAAGGCGGGATTCAAACGCAGGCAAGTCTTCCTTCACCGGCTCATCGACGCCGCGCATCCTAGGCAATTCCACGTAGTCGATAGGCGCGCCCGGAACATGGGCCTCAAGCCAAGGCCGAACACCCGGCAAATCGGTAACGACCGCACGGCAACCGCACGCCATAGCTTCGATAGTCACAAGGGGAAGGCCTTCGAAAAACGACGGCAGCACGAACACATCGGACGTGCGATACGCTTGCACCAAATCATCCTGGCTGATTTTGCCCGCGAACGTCACGGGGATCGCGCATGCGGCGGCTCGCTGCGCGATTCGGTCGTATTCCGCGGCATCGCTATGGCCGCCAACCAAACACGCCTCTATGCGCGGGGCGCCGGGACGCTTCGCCAGCACATCAAGCGCCGCGATAAGGCTTTCGACGCCTTTCTTGTACCCGATTTTGCCGACATACAGCAAACGGCAGACGCCATCATTGGCCACGCGCTCGTTGGTGGGAGAAAACTCCTGCGCGTTGTATCCTGTGCCAATCACAAGCACTTTTGCGGGTTCGACGTCAAAGATTTCAACGATTTCGCGCTTCTGCTCCTCATGCAAAGCGAAAATCACCTCGAGCGAGCGGACGGCATTCATGATGCGCTCGCGCTCAAGGCCGTGGTTGCGCATTTGGCGCAAATCGGTCGAATGGCACACCGCAGCCATGGGAATGTTCGGCAATGTTTCGCGGGCAACGGCGCACGCGAGATACAGGTGATGGCATATGACCACGTCAGGCGCGAATTCCGTCGCCGCATGCGCGATGCGCTGCGCAAATATGGCACAGAACTGCTCGGTCATGGAAGGCGTAAGGTCGCGATAGCGCGTGGCGGCATACGGCATCACGTCGGACATGCCGCACACATTGAATGGCAACGCCTCGGTATTGAAGCGCACGAAATAAGGGACGGCGCCCTCAGGCAGCGTCGGCGTATCGGACGCATCGACGCCGGCGACCACAGCGGCCGCATGTCCAGCCGAAAGCTCGCAACGCACCATTTCCGCCAGATACACGCCACTTCCCGTTGAGTCAGGCTTTTGCGCCGAGATATTCAGAATGCGCATACGCGCCACCTTTCCTTCGAATTCGAACCATCATACCGTGGCGCGAAGGGAAGCTGCGCAAGCAGACCGCGAACCGCACGGGCAAGCCCGCGAAAAGCCAAAAGCCGAAAGGTTCGCAAAGATTTGTCGGCACGCAACCGACATGCAAGGTATGATTGAGACATAGACCGAGCGAAACGCAGCGCGCATGACGCGCTGTCGAGCGGAAGGAGTCGCCATGAGAATTCAGATGGAACTCGACCGAGGATATTTGCCCGATGCTTACGGAAAATACGCGGCGCCCGAAGACTGCTACGACTGGAGCTGCCGCCGCTCGTTTCCCTTTACCGTCGAGGGCGTTCCCTATGGCACGCGCGCGCTCGCCGTATTTTTCATCGACTGGGACAGCGTGCCCGTGTGCGGTTTCCCATGGATCCACTGGTGTGCCTATGTGAATGGCGACTTCGAGGGAGATATCGAATTCCCCGACGACTTGAGCCGCAACGAGCACTCGCGCCTCGTGCAGGGATACAACTCAGCAGCGAAAAGCGAGCCCGAGCGAGGCGTGGGATACGTCGGCCCCTGCCCGCCCGATCGCGACCACAAATACACGCTGCAGGTTATCGCGCTCGACGACGAGCCGCTCGTTGAAGCGCCCTTCTGGGCCAACGAATTGCTCGATGCCTGCCGCGGCCACGCCATCGACGAAGCAGGCAAGATTTTGCCCAGCAGGTACTAAGGGGACGCTAACAGCCCAGGTGCTTCGCCTGGGCTGTTTTCTTAACGCGAATCGACCTCAACGGTTTGAATCCCTTCGTCAAACAAAACAAAACAGGCTAGGCAACCGCCTGGGTCAAGGCATATCTCTGCCACAAAAGAATCGCTGGTCAGACCAGGACAGCGAGCTGAAGCCCAGTGCTTCAGATTGGCTTGAAAGAGGAGCGACGCGTACTGCCTGTACGCGAGCGACGATTGAAAGCCAAGCTGGAGTGCTGGGCTTCAGCGCAGCGGCAAATAAAAAGGCCGTTCGTCAGAACGGCCTTTGAAATTACGTGGTGGAGATGATGGGATTCGAACCCACGACCCCCACGTTGCGAAAGCCCTATTTCCGCAGGTCATAACGGTATTTTACGGTGTTTTGCGTTCACGTTTCCCTCATACGGCAGCACCCTATGACACTCTATGACACCATGCAACCGTGCACCGTTTGCACACGGTTTGCACACGCGAGGAAGGCTTTCAAATGGTCTGGAAAATTGAAATCAGCGACGAAGAACTTGCGATGCTCGAAGAGCAGTATCTAGCCCTCTACCAAATCGGTTGGAGGTTCAGCGACGTGCTTGAACAGGAAAGCGCAACGCTCCTGCGCGTGGCCCTTGAGGGCTTGGAGGATAAGGCGAAGACGCTTCACGACTTATTCAAGGACGCCACCAAGCCCGAACTTGGTGGCGTCGCTATCGGCTCCCGTTGATGAAGAGGGGGCGGGGTTCCCGTGGAAGCTCCCCGCCATAGCCGAGGCGATTATATCAGCCCGAAAGCATGAGGCCCGCTTTGGCGGGCCTCTTTCATGCAAACTCGACCTGAAAAGGTGTCATTTCGGGTGTCGAAAAAGCGAAAACCGAAACAAACTGACGTTTTACCTGGGGTTTTGTACTTGAAACATTAACCTTCGTACGGTTCAGGTTCTAAAATCGGCGGTTCTGACACCCCAAAATGGCACCCGCGACAGAAAAGGGCGGGGAACCAATCCCCGCCCTCTGCTACTCCCCGCGCTCCCTCTCCTTGAGGTGCAGCAGGATATACCCGAACTTTCGCGCGAACACTTCCGCCTCGGCATACTGCAAGGCCTTGGCGCTTTTGTCAACCGCCTGGCCGTACAGCTCCATGTAGGCGTTAGCCACCTCGTCAACCGAGAATTTCCTCATTCGCAGCCCTACTTTCCGCACTTTATGGCGTCCGAAAACTCCAACGATTCGGCCCATTCCTGGGCGTCTCTGAAAAGCTCTTCCGCCTCGGCCTGGTACCTCTCCCATGCTTCGGGATCAACCGTTAAATCAAGGTTTTTAGCCGATTCTAAAGCCTTATCCAATTCGTCAATCATCACATCGCGCCTTCATGCCCTCGCATGCCTCCATGGCCTCGTTTAAGGCCTCAAGACCCCATTCGCCAATGCGCTCCACTATGGCCGCTATTCGAAGTCGGAAACGGCGCGTAGCGCATTCGTGAACTCGTTAGCGACATATTTGGCTCGCATGGACTCGCGCAGGGAGTCGGACGAGAAGACCATCGCAGAACCCGAACCCGTGCGCGAAGCGTGGCCGTAAGACATAACGAGGCCCTTATCGGCGTCGAGACATTCGCCATACGCACCCGAAACGGCGATGTACCCAGGCATCGACTTATCGCATTTAATGCCGAAAGCTGCGGCTCGCCCGCACACGGCGGCGGTTGCGACGGCGGACGATTTGAGCGAGAGCAAAGCCGAATCGACGTCAGCTTTCACGATGCGCTCCTTCATGTTGAACGCCTGGAGGTATGCGAGCTCGCCCGCCGTCGGCTGCTTTGCGAACACGTCGGCGGCAGCATGCAACCCGTCTTTGTACAGCGTTTCGAGCTTCGCGGCCACCGCATCCGCCTTCGCCTTGCGCTCGACGTTGAAGCGCTCAATTACGGCGTCGGTCTGCTCCCTGATCCAATCCGTCGAGCGGGTAGAATCATGGGCGATTTTCGACGCTTCGGCCTTTGCCGCGTCAACGTCGCTGACAATCTCGGCGAAATAGCTGGCTTTAGTCTGCTCGATTGCATCGGCGATTTCTTGAAGCTTCATTCTCGTTTCTCCTTTTCTTTCATGCCTCCCCTTTAGGGGCTGCAAAAACTCTTTTAAGGGCTGACATCATTTAGCCGCCCGCTTTAGAAAATGGGCGCTTTGGGCTTCGCGGGCTTGTCAACGGTGACGCCCAACTTGGCCCTCAGGCGCTGCGTGCGCTTCCGTATCGTCTCCCGCTCGGTCTTGGCTATGAGTGCCTTCTGGGCGGCGTGCTCGGCATTCCTGAGGCCTCTCTCGTAGCACTCGGGGCAAACGCCGAAGCGGTCACCCGCCGCAGTTCCTGGAACCACGTACCCGCCCGCACAGACGGGGCACAATTCGTGCTCGGGGTTCAGCTCGGCGGCGAGTATGCGGGCCTTGAGCTTGTCGCTCTCCTTGCTCATTGCCTACCCCTCCCACTCTTCCAACGCCTCGCGCCAATCGCCGGGCCACCCGCTTATCTGCATGCGGTTCATGAAGCCGTGAATGTTCGGCACGTCCCACGGAAGGGTGGCGGCGTATGCCCTCACGTCATCGATAGTCGGCTCCTCGCGCGCGTGCGCGGGGTTTGGCGCGCTGGGCGCGCCGACGCTCTCTTTGCTTTCCTT
>NZ_CDRRGL010000026.1:0-18969 GCF_977041755.1 Slackia sp. | reverse complement strand
AGTTCGTGCCGGCGAATGCCGTCGAGCGCTTTGCGACCTCTAATCAGGCCGCGCCGCGCCCCGCGTCGCAAATCGGCATCGAGGATCTCGCCTTTGTCGATAAGGACGGGCTGCTGCCGCTGGCCTTGCAAACAGGTCCTTTGTTCGGGGCGGACGTGCGCGAGTCGCTTGCCGATTGGCAAAGCGCGGCGAATGTGGCCCGCGCGGTTGTCACGGTGCAGGAAGTGGTGAATGGCGGCAAGCCGTTCGCGGTGTTGCGAGCCGACGAAGAATCGCAGTCGGAAGCGCTCGTCGCGAAAACCCTGGTGAAGAACGTTGAAACGGGAAACGACTTCTCGATTTTCGCTATTTCGTTCGCTGTTGATGTCGCTAGGGAAAATGGCTACGTGGCGCATATGCCAAGCATGCCGTGGCTGAAGAAATTCGTGGGCGACGAATTCGACTACGTGATAGGTGACATCGAGCACGACCCAGACGGGATTGATTATCTTACGGTCACGCTTTTCTCGTTCGAGCGTGAAATTACGCCGCTCGACTTTGCCCTGGTGCTTTCGTGCTTCTACGATGGCGCCCACGCAGACGAGCTCATTGAACAGGCAAAAAGGAATATCGCGGGGTTTGCGGAAGAAGAAGGCGATGAAAGCGATTCTTCGGTCCAATTCGATGCGACAACCGTCGAAGGAAAGCTCGATGTGCGCGAATCGGTGCTGACGGAAGAGGATGTCGTTTCGCTGCGCCATTTGGTTCAGGCGTTGATTTCGCTGCATTTGGAAGGCGTGCGCGTCGATTTGTTCCGCTCCACCGAAGACGACGATTTCCTGAGCTTCGATACCTATCTCGCGTACCTTTGGTTTTTGTTCTCGAGAAAGCTCGGCGACGTGAAAATCGGATATTGCGCCCGGTGCGGCAAGGCGTTTTCGCTCGCCCGTCGCCGCGGCGTGCCGAAGAAGTTCTGCAGCGAAGAATGCAAGACGGCCGCGAAAAATGACAAAACCCGTCAACTGCAAATCGATATTCGCCAGGCGTATGCGGAAGGCGACAGCGTGAGCGAAATCGCAGCTGCGTTTTTCCCAAAACAGGCGAGCGGCGTCGCGTGCGACAAGGTTCGCCATATGCTCGCAACGTGGGTCGAGCTTAAGCATGACGTCGATGACGATATCGCCCAGCGCTCGGGCGACCTCGCGAAACGTTGCATCGCCGAAGGCGTGTTCGATCAAAAATACGTTGAGCGGCGAATGAAGGCTTTGAAGAAGGCAAGGTAGCGAGCGAAGCGGCGCCTGCGGTGTGTTGCATATAAAGCAATGCCGGGTAGCTCAATCGGCCAATCCTCGATTGAGGCAATCGCCAAATAACGCGATAGGGCCGATTCGGGCTGCCCGGCGGTCGGAGCGGTTGAGCGTCTGCTCGTCCTACGCCTTTTCTACGTAGGTGCCCATGCTCATGCGGTACGTCGAGGTTTGGAAGGGGCTTTCGAAATACTTCGTGTTCGTCGCGGCAGAAAGCGACATGGTGTTCGACTCGCCGTCGCCCGCCGAAATCGTTGCATACGATTCGCCGCCCGTGAACGTTACCTGGTTTTCGGTGTCGTTGAGCTCGATGCTGAAATTGTCTTTGCCGAATTCGTGCTCAATTGTGCCGGTGAGGTTGCCCGAAAGGTTGACGGGCAGGTAATACTGGCCGGAAGAGCCCTTCGAGGTGTCGCCCGAGTATTTCCAATCGAGCGAATACGTAGCTGCGACCTGGTCATTTTCGCCATCGCTCGTGAATTCGATAGTCGAATTGGTCGTGCCCGTTTTGAACAGTCCACTTCCTGTATCGGTGTATTCGAATTTCTTGCCGGCGAAGTTCGTTGCCGTGTGCATGTTGGAAACCGCCGTATCGCCCGTGGGCTTCCAGCAATTGCCGTCGAAAACGAACGTGCGGGTATTGGTGGCAGTGTCGGTCGCGAACCAGAAGGTATACGAAACGTCTTGCGTGGCGGTAGAGGTGTAGGCGCCGTTGCTGGAATCAAGCGTCGACGAGAAATTCGAGATTTCGTAGTCGTCGTTTCCCGTGGCTTGGCTTATGCGCGCGACGCCCTGCAGCGGCGTGGTGGTGTTGCCGGTGATGGAGGGCCCAAGAAGGCTGACCCACGAATCTCCCTGCTTGACGTAATACGCCTCGCCCGTGAAGTCGGTCTTGAAGAAATCGTTTTCCATCGACCCCGAGAAATAGACATGGCGCGCCTTGTCGCTGCCCGTAATTGCCACGCCGATTTCGCCCGTCGATTCGTCTTCCTGCTTGTCGATCTTGAAGCTTTTCAGGTTGTAAGGCTGGGCGGTGACGTAGTCGTTTGCCACGACGCCGTCGGTTATGGTCGAGCTGTTTTGAAGCGCTTGACGCACGGTGTCTTCGGGCACGCTGTTCGCCATGTTGAAACCAACGACGGCCGCTACGATGATGGCTGCCACAGCGGCAACGACGCCGGCGACGATGCCTTTGCCTTTTTTGGTCGCGAGGAATTGCCCAGCGTGCGATGCGGCGGTGTTCATTTGGTACGAACTGGAGGAATTGCCTATTGAGCTGCCGAAATGAGCTGGTTCGCCGCACGCGTCGGCCGGCTCTCCGAACGCGGCGGCCACGTCGGCCGCGTCGGGCGCACCGTTTTCTGCGTTGCCGGGCGCTTCGTTCGGCGTGGTCATGGGTTGCGTGGGCTGCATGGGTTGTGTGGGTTGCGTGGCGCCCTCGTCGCCCTCGATGTTTCCCGTGGTCGCCGTCGAAGCGTCGCTCACGTTCTTTCCGCACGATGCGCAGAAGGCGGCATCATTCGGCAGGTCGTATCCGCAGAAGGGGCATTTCATGGTGGTTCCTTTCGTCGCCGAGCTTTGATGCCTCCATAGTAGAAACAATGTCATCTATATAAAATGGGTTTTAACCGGGTAAAAAACTAGTTTCAGTCGCGAGGCGCCATGGGCTTGCGAATGGGGATTTGCTGCTGCGTTCTGGCGATTTGACATGCGCTTTACGTGCGTCTCGCGCCAATCGGTATACTTAAATGTTGCATCTCGAAATTCGAAAGGCGGAATCGCTCTATGAACTACGGAGTCATCGACGTTGGGTCAAACACCGTGCGCTTGTGCGTCTATGACGTGTTGTGCCCCGAGAAACGCAAGTTCAAAACCATTATGAATCGCAAGATCATGGCGGGGTTGGCGGCGTATATCGTCGATGGGGCGTTTTCCGATGAAGGCATAGCCGAGGCTATTCTGGCGGTGAAAAAATGCCTGAAGCGCGCGAGCTATTTGTCGCCCGATCGCGTCGACGTGTTCGCAACCGCCGTGCTGCGCAATGTTTCGAACAGCGCGCAGGCGATTGCCGCGATCGAGCAAGGCGCGGGCTGCTCGATTTCGTTGCTTTCGAACAGCGACGAGGCTCATTTGGGGTTTGTGGGCGCGTCGTCGCGTGGCGCGCTGGACAACGGCGCCCTTATCGATATTGGCGGCGGGTCAACCGAGATTACCGTTATTGAAAATGGCGTCGACGTTGCGCGCACGAGCCTGCCCCAGGGGTCGCTTTCTTCATACAAGCGTTTTGTGGGCGATATTTTGCCCACCCAAAACGAGATTTCGGCCATTCGTGCGAGCGTTCGCAGGCTTATTGCCGCCGACAAGACGGGCGCCTGCGCTGGCTCCGCTTCGGAGCTTTATGGGGTCGGCGGTTCTATTCGTGCGCTTTCGGAAGTGAACGCATGGCTCGTGCCTGGCGCTTCGAGCGAAGAAATCACGCGCGACGATGTGAATCGCATGTTGCGCGACGTCGTCGAACATCGCCGCACGTTCATCGACGCGGTTTTGCACGTCTCGCCTGAGCGAATTCATACCATCGTGTGCGGGCTGGCGATTCTTGTCGAAGTTTTTGATGAGCTCGATGGGGCGCGCTTGCGCATTTGCGACCGCGGCGTGCGCGAAGGGTATTTGATTGAGCGCATGCTGGGCGAGGTGAAGTCGAAATAACGAAAGAGCCTGGTTGTTGTTCGCGGCCCACTTCTTATCAGTAGCAAAAAGAGCCGACCCGCATTGCGCGGGCCGGCTCTTCTCGTGGAAAGGGGAGACTCGGGAATCGATTACTCGATGCCGATGACCTTCTTGGTCTCTTCGGGCGCGGGGAGCTGCTTCTTGGGCACGGTAACCTTCAAAATGCCATTTTCGAATTTCGCGGAAATGTCGTCTTCGGAAATATCGTCGCCAACATAGAAGCTGCGGCTGCAGCTGCCGGTGAAGCGCTCCTTGCGAAGGTAAGTGCCCTGTTCATCCTTGTCTTCGGTCTCGGTTTCGGTGTTCGCGCTCACGGTAAGGTAGCCGTCTTGCAGCTCGGCGTGAACGTTTTCCTTCTTGAAGCCCGGCAAATCGATGTCAAGCTCGAAAGCCTTCTCGGTTTCCTTAATGTCGGTTTTCATCATGGCCGGTGCGGGCTTCTGGCCTTGCGGACGGTTTCCGAAGAATCCCATATCCCAAGGGTCGCTCAAAAAGTCGCTCAAGAAATCGTTCCTACGTGCAGGTACCAACATCATGACTCACTGCCTTTCTCGTACGGGGCCATCGCCTCGCTCTTTCTTTTGACAATTTGCAGTATAGGAGCTTTTTAGCACTCTTCAAGTGAGAGTGCTAAATGCCGCCGTTTCGTTACCTTGGTAACATTCGCGGCTGCGCGGGCGTGCGTTTCGGCTTGGGCTCGGTGTGCGCTTCGGCTTGGGCGCGGGCGTGGGAAGGCGGGGATTGCGCTCGCGCGCTTGCGTTGACGGAGGCGGGATTGGTTTCCGAAGATGGAAGATGCCCGTTTTTTTGGAAGCCGCTCGTTTGCGCGCTTCGACATCGATCGATTCGCATCGCTCTAGCCCGATGCGGTTCCCTGCGCGTGTATTGGCCAGCGAAATGTTCGTTTGGCATGCGGCCCGAACATGAAGTCTGCTATCGTGAGCAGGTTGCAATTCAGAAAGGGGCCCCTATGGCCGAAACCACTTCGTCGCGAGACTCGTTCAGCGGCAAAACCGCATTCATCATTTCCTGCATTGGCTCGGCGGTGGGCCTTTCGGGCATTTGGCTGTTCCCGTATCGCGTATCCCAATATGGCGGCGCGGCGTTCCTGATTCCCTATTTGTTCTTCGTCGTAGTGCTGGGCATTACGGGCGTCATTGGCGAAATGGCGTTTGGTCGCGCTATGGGCACGGGTCCCATGGGCGCGTTTTCGAAGGCGCTCGAAATGCGCGGCGTGAAAAACGGCGACAAAATCGGTCGCGTTATTGGCATTATTCCCGTGCTGGGCGCGCTCGGCATCGCCATTGGTTATGCCGTGGTCATCGGTTGGTTCATTAAGTATCTCATCGAGGCTGCGTGCGGAACGCTGGTGACGCAGCCCGATATGGCGGCGTTCTTCGGGTCGATCGCGGGGCCTTTTGGCAGCGTTGGCTACCATGTGGCGGCGCTTGCCATTACGCTGGCCGTTATGGCGTTCGGCGTCTCGCGCGGCATTGAGCGCCTGAATAAAATCATGATGCCCATTTTCTTCGTCTTGTTCTGCGTGTTGCTTGTGCGCGTGGCCATGCTGCCGGGCGCGCTTGACGGCTATGCCTATTTGTTTGTGCCCCATTGGGAGGCGCTCGCGAATCCGCAAACGTGGGTTTTGGCCCTTGGCCAGGCATTCTTTGGATTGTCGCTCGCAGGAAGCGGCACTCTGGTGTACGGCAGCTATTTGAAGAACGACGTCGACGTTGTGTCGTCGGCCAAAAACGTGGTGCTGTTTTCGACGCTTGCCGCGGTGCTTTCTGCCATGGTGGTTATTCCCGCGGTGTTCGCGCTTGGCGTCGACCCACTTTCCGGCCCGCCGCTGCTCTTCATCACGTTGCCCCAGGTGTTTGCCGATATGCCGTTCGGTGGTCTGTTCTGCTTCTTGTTCTTCTTGGCGGTGGCGTGCGCTGCGCTTACGAGTTTGGTGAACTTGTTCGAGCCGCCCATTGAGGCACTGCAGAGCCAGCTGAACATGCCGCGTTGGGCTGCGGTTCTCGCTGTGTTCGTCGTGGCGCTTGGCGTAGGCGTGTTTATCGAAGATGGCAATGCCGTGGGGGCGTGGATGGATTTCGTTTCGATCTACGCGATTCCTCTGGGTGCGCTGTGCGCGGCGATCATGTTCTTCTGGGTGTGCCCGAGGGGTTTCGCGAAGGCCCAAGCGCAGCTCGGTCGCAAAAAGCCTTTGGGGGCGTGGTTCGAGCCCATGGCGCGCTACGTGTTCGTGGGGCTTACAGCGCTCGTGATTATCCTGGGCATCGCGCTCGGCGGCATTGGATAGGAGTTTCCTTTAGAAACTATGTATCGCAAATAAAGTTTTTACGAAGTGCGTACCCTGTTCTGGTTTTGTCGCATGAAGGCATCGAGCCAAAAGTCGCGACCAGGCGTTTTCGTGCGAATCTTGATGTGTCTTTTCGCAAACCGCAATCTAGGGTACGCACTTCGTCAATAGTTACGTTGAGAAACCTTATTTTTATAAATCATACTAAAAATGTTGGTTGCTATCGCGCTTTACTGTGATAAAGTATTCGCAACGTTAGCGCGGGGCATCCCGCATCGTAAGTTTTAGAAAGGAGCACGAAGTTGGCTCGCATCGCATACACTGCCATGGTTTCCAAAAACGCCAAGAACTGGTGGTGGCGCGGTGTCGAAACGGTCGGTCGATCGTGAGCTGCTCGCGCCCTTAATCGCGTATGCAAGGCTCCCGGTTTGACCGGGAGCCTTTTTCGTTTTCGTTCCTTTTTCTGGTTCCCGGTCTTAGACGCCTGGTCGCGAAAGTGCCAGCTCATGCGCAATCGCCCATTTCGGCCCGCGCGCCTCCACTCCAGTAAACCGCGCGCCGCTTCGCGCGGCTTTTCCGAAGGGAATCTACCATGTCTGAAGTTACCGCCCAACCTCGCACCGTCGCCGCCGAAAAGAAGACCGGTGCGCTCGATACATCTGCGCTCATCCTCGTCGCCGTTCTGCTTGCGGCTGGTGCCATTTTGAAGCTCACGCTTGGCAGCGTGCTTTCGTTTGCCGGCATGAAGCCGAATTTCATTATCGCCATGTACTGCCTGGCCATTCTTCTCGTTCGCCCGAAACCCCTGCAGGCTATGGGCATCGGCCTGATCGCTGGCCTCATTTGCCAAATTCCCATGCTTGCCGCAACGCCGCTTTTGAATATCGCGTCTGAAACTTTGGGCGGCTTGGCTATGGGTCTGCTCATCATGCTTCCCCTGAAGTTTGGCAAATTCGATGCGAGCCCGATTGCCTCGACTTTCCTTGCCACTGTCGTTTCGGGTTACATGTTCGTGCTGCTGCTCGCTGCGATGAACGGCATCGCGATTCCTGTCGCCCTGGTGACCTATGCCGTTATGGTATTCGGCACGGCGATGTTCAATGCGCTGCTCGTGCAGATCCTGATTCTTCCTCTGCGCCGCGCTCTGAATCGCTCGGCGGCTTAACCCCTGCGCGGCTTCACCGTTTCGCGCCGTTTCGCGCCCGCTTAAACCTGTTAAATGCTCGCAGCGTTTAACAGGTTTTGGTTGGAGTTGGGGCGAGGTGTCGTGCTTCTTGTTTGACGTGTGAGCTCGCTCAGCGCCCCGAGCTCGTCTACCTGTTAAACGCTACGAGCATTTAACAGGTCGATACCGCGTGCTCGCCGTCTTGATGCGCGCGTCTGAAGAAAGGTTGCCCAATATGTCGAACTTTATGGAATACGTCGAAGGCGAGAGCGTTCTTCACCGAATGAATCCTATAGCGAAACTCGTATGCGCCATTGTGCTGTGCGTTGCGTGCTTCTGCTCGTCGAGTCTGCTGTTCCTCTTGGGCATGGTCGCGGCAGGGTTCGCCCTTGCCGCAGCGAGCACGTTGGTTGGCCCCACGCTGGGGCTCGCCCGAGCAGTGCTGCTCTTCTCGCTGATTCTCGCAATCATCCAAGTATTGAGCACGCCGTCTGGCGCACTGTTGGTCGCGTTGCCGTGGGGCTATATTGGCACGGGCAGCCTGCTTGCGGCCGCGACGACCATGGTTCGTCTGGTGGCGGCGAGCATTCCCCTTTACATCGCACTTAGGGTCACCAAGCTTTCCGATATAACGAATGCGCTGGTCAAAGTCGCACATGTGCCGTATCGCTATGCATTCACGTTCACTTCCGCCATTCGCTTCATTCCGTTGTTCATGAGCGATATGCGCGCAATCACCGAGGCCCAAACAGCGCGCGGCGTGAACATGGACGAAGGCGGCATGGCGCACAAGATTCGCCTTATGGCGCCGCTCTGCGTGCCGTTGCTCGTTGGGTCGGTGCGCAAGGTCAACGCTTCGGCGCTCGCGGCAGAAATGCGCGGCTTTGGCCTGCGCACTGCGGAAAGCGGCTATGACGAATACGCTTTTGCTGCTTGCGATTACGCCGGCATGGCGGCAAGCATAGCTCTGCTTGCGATTGCGATCACGGTGACGTTCTTCTAAAGGTATCAATAAGAAACTAATAAAGAATGTGATGCGTCACAGCGAACCCAAGCGCTGCGGCGCCAAGCGTGCATGCATAGGTTGCGGCCACATATGCAACGCCCAAAGCGCGCTTTCCGCCAAGCACAAGATCGACGGCTTCGCAATTCATGGTCGAAAGCGTGGAGAAGCCGCCAAGAAAACCCATGGTCAGTGCCGTATAAAAGGTTTGGTTCAGCGCCAAGCACCCGGCGAGCGCCGCGCCTGCAATGGTGCATGCGCACAGGTTGATGAAGAAGGTCGGCCAGGGAAACGCGCTTTTGAAAATCAGCTTCATGAAGGTCGAGGCTTTGTGGCGGCACAGCGCCCCGAGCGCGCCGCCGAGGCCTACCGCCAAAAACGAGAGCACGTTCATCACGCAACGCCTTCTTCCGCCTTGCGGGCGCGATGCGCTTCGAGCGCGCGCGACGCGCGGTGTCCGGCAAGCGCCGCAATGAACGTGGTCGCGATAGTCGCGGCCATGTATGCCGCGAAAATCCCGTAGCGTCCCGCCTGCAAGAATGCGAGGCTTTCGGTCGAGAACGCGGAAATGGTGGTAAACGCGCCCACGAGTCCAACGCCCATTGATTTCACGAGGGGCGCGGGCAGCTGCGTGCGCCGGCCCACATATTGATTGATGATTTCCAAAGTAAAGCAGCCGAAGATGTTCACGATGAGCGTGGCTGCGGGAAAGCCCCCTTGCGCGGGCAGAGCCATTTCCAACGCATAGCGAAGGGAAGCGCCCAGAAAGCCCATGAGCAGAACGAGCGGGGTGAGCGCGTGGGGGTCGGAAAGCGCATGCTTCGCTGCAAGTGCGAAATGCGAATTGTGTTCATGCGTATTCATGTGGCCCCTTTCAACGGCGAGAGTATAGCGCAACGGCGAAGCGCGGGCGTCGATTGAACGACCAATCTTTTCGCCCTTCGGTCTTTCCGAGGTTTCATACCTCGCTTTCGTCGGGCGCGGAGAGTCCGTGGGTTTTTTGTTGCGCGGAACGCGAAGGGCTGCGTCCCTTTGTTGGCTCGGGTATACTGGTCAAGTTCCAAATGCCTTGGATGGGCTTGGGCGGCGCCATGTTCCGAACCTGGTCAGGTCGGGGACGAAGCAGCCATAAGGGGCCTCTGGCGAGCGCCCACGCCTATCCAAGGCATTGGCATGTTCAGAGGGGCCGCATGGCCCCTCTTTTTGCA
Organism: Slackia sp.; assembly: GCF_977041755.1. Taxonomy (NCBI): domain Bacteria; kingdom Bacillati; phylum Actinomycetota; class Coriobacteriia; order Eggerthellales; family Eggerthellaceae; genus Slackia; species Slackia sp. The sequence continues at coordinate 9,272 of NZ_CDRRGL010000026.1, read as the reverse complement.
AAATCGGGGTAACGTTTTTTGGAAACGAAGCGGCTTCAGGCTATCGTTCCTTGGAGTTATTCCAGATGAAAGGTCATTCGTGAACGTCATCCAATTCTTTTTGAACTTGCTTTCCGATCCGCGAGGCGCTATTGCCGGTTGGATCATTTCGCTTGGTGCGGTGTGGGTCTACACGCCGCTGTTCCTTATCGTGTTCATTGAAACGGGCCTGGTGTTCTTCCCGTTTTTGCCGGGCGACTCGCTCCTATTCGCGGCGGGCGTGTTTTCCGCCGACGGCGGTGGCTTGAATATCTGGGCCACGCTCATCGTGTTCTATGCGGCTGCCATTTTGGGCAACACGTCGAACTACTGGATCGCCCGCTTCTTCGGCGCGCGCATCATCGATTCTGGCAAAATCAAGGCGCTCACGCCCGAGCGCATGGCCAAGCTCGACCACTTTTTCGCGAAATACGGCGGCCTTACCATCGTCATTACGCGATTCATGCCGTTCTTCCGCACGTTTGCGCCGTTCATCGCGGGCACGGGCCACATGAATTTCGGCAAGTTCACCTTGTTCAACGCCATTGGCGGCATTTCGTGGGTTTCGCTGTTCGTGCTCGTGGGTTACTTCTTCGGCGGCATTCCGTTTGTGCAGGACCACTTCGAGGTCATCGTTTTGGGCATTGTCGCGGTGTCGGTGGCGCCCGCGTTTATTGGCGCGGTGAAAGCGGCGATGGGTTCGAAGAAGGGCGACAAAACGAAGAACGCCAAGCACGCGAAATAACGCTGTTTGCCGCATCGTATTTCGAACACGCGAAATAATGCGACTTGCCTGAACCGTACCTCTATATACCTATATATATATTGAAAGGCGCGCTCCTCGGGGCGTGCCTTTTGCATTGGCGGGTTGCTGCTGAGCGTGCGTTCTTTGCCACGAAGATTCTTCTTGGGGCGAATCGCTTGCGAAAGCGCGTTCCGAAGTCTTGGGCTAAGGTAAAAATAAATTTACCCGCTTAAAATCGCTTAATACTGCCGACCCATTCTTTCTATAATACAGACAAAGGAAACGACGAAGGGAAGGTGGGAACGCACATGAGCGTTGCAAAAAATGCGCTGCGCACGCACGGCTTTGCGGTTGCTGGCATTTCTGTTGCATGCATGCTCGCTGCAGCCTGCTTGGCTGCGGGAGTACCGTGCAATCAGGTAGCATATGCTTCTGAAACGGAATCCCAATCGCAGACGGCAAACGCGCAGAATGCACAAAGCAGCAGCTATTTATATGCGGTGCGAGATTCCGAAACGAATTTATGGGGTTTTGTCGATGCGGCGGGGACGCAAGTGATTCCGTGCCAGTTCGAGTCGCTTGGAAGTTTGCCGGGGCAATCGCCCAGTCTTGTGACGACGTATTCGCCGAACAACGGGACAAAGTCCTATTTCCCCGATTTTGGATGCGCCTATGATTTGCCGGGCGGCGTGATGAACGATGATCCGTTCCCTGCACAAGATCCCGATACCGAAAAATGGGGCTATATTGACAAGTCGGGCGAATGGGCTATCGAGCCCGAATACGAGCAAGCGCGCATGTTCAGCGATGGGTTTGGCCTGGTGTACTCCGAAGACAAGGGTGCAGGTTTCGTAAATGCCCAAGGCGAACTCGTGGTGAGCGGGTACATTGCCGCCACGTCGTTCAGTGACGGCGTGGCGTTCGTTTCGGGTAAGCTCGACGACGAGAAAAACGGCATTAAGCACAATAATTCCTATGCTGCGATTGACAAGAACGGTGCGTGGACGCTCGACTCGGCGAAAAGCTCTACCGAAACCGATCGCTATTGCTACAAGCAGCCCATCTTCTTCCACGATGGCGTGGGCTTCGAAGGCATCAAAGATGGCAAGGCCGTTTACGTTGACAGCAAAGGCAATGAAGCACTCAGCGCGAGTTCTGGCCACGATGGCGTGAGCATTGCTGCCGCGGGGCCTTTTTACGACGGATATGCCACTATAAGGTTGCAGGGCAACGACATGTGGGCCAAAGCAGGTTACACTGGCATGAATGGCACCACGGCATATGGTCTTATCGATAAAACGGGCGCCCTCGTGAAAGACCCGACAGCGAAGTCTACGCAATGGGCAACGCTTGTCGACTTGTGGGGCGGCATTAACCACGCGGGCGGCGGAATGGTTGCTGCGCAGGATTCGGTTTCGGGCCTGTGGGGTTACCTCGATGCGAAATCGGGCGAATGGAAGATTCAGCCGCTCTTCTCGGAAGCCAAGCCGTTTGCCGATGGCATGGCGTATGCAAAAGATTTCGCGACAGACGATTGGGGCATCATCGACGATTCCGGCGCATGGACGGCTGTTCCTCGTTTGGATAACTTCAATTCCGACGATCAATCCCTTGTTGCCGCAGGTGGTCTTGTGTACGGTACCGCCGAGGCGGTGGGCGGTGCCGCGCCTGTTACTTCAGAAGGCTGGATGAATGCCCGGGGTCTTTGGGTTGCGTCGTGGAAGTTGTGATGCAAATGAAGCGTTTGAAAATGAACCATGCCTCATGGCTGCGTGCCACTGTTGCGATTGCGTTTGCGGCCTGCGCGCTTGCTGCCCTTGCCGGCTGCGCTTCTCCGAAGGTGGAAGTTGAACAGTCGCAGGTGCAAAGTGATTTCGAGGCGACCGAGGAATCCTTGGTTTCCGATGGCGTTTTGGTGCAAAGCCCTTATGTTGACAACGACGATTACGCGCTTACTGCGTTCGATGTTTCCGATTCCCACGTGGCTGACGACGGCGCGAATGTGTTCAATGCCAAGGCGACGTTTGAGAACAGCGCCTTCCGCACCACGATGGACGTTGTGGCAACCTATGCGAAAGACGGCGATTCCTATGTGCCGAACTTCGAGACATCGAACGCTTCGACGAAGGCCGTTTCGGGTATCGTATATGACCCCCAGGGCACGTTGAGCTCGTCTGATTTGGAAAATATTCAAGGCATCGATTTTGATGAAGATGCTCAAACGTGCACCGTTTCGGTGGCGTACGAGCCCGAATGGTTTGAAAGCGTGCAGGGCGATGTGAAGTACGTTTATCGCTTCGATGGCGCGTCGTGGGCGCCCGATGCGAGCGCAAGCAACTCTGCCTCTGTGAGCTACAGCCCACTCGTAGCGACATATGATCAGTTCGATGCCGATACCGACAAGGGCGGCTGCCTTACTAAGATCGACATCGTGAGCCTCGATGAGAAAACGGGCGAAGTAACCGCGAACGTTACTTGGACGCGCGGCAAGCATTCCAACCATGCCGCCGCTGCCGCTCTGCGAAGCGTTACCGACGATACCGATGTCACGATCGATGCCACCGTGAAAGGTACACTGTATTCTGCACCCACCGAAGCGGGCACGCATCGTGTGACGGCAACGCTTACGGGCACGGCCTCAAACGGCAAACCGATGGTCGTAGGCATATTTGCTGGCGGCGATGGGTACACCGAGAATGGGATGATTGTCTACAACGCATCGGTGCAAACCGACGATGCGTCCTATACCTGCTTCAGCACTATCTCGAAGAAAATCTAGCGGGCGAGCTTCTATCAATACGGCGAACTCTTTCAGAAGCGTCCGGCAACCCCGGGCGCTTCTTCTATAATAGGGCGGAATGCACAAGGCGCCGCGAGCGCCGCACACGAATGCGAAGGACCTACGCGATGTCGGAAGCCTTATACCGCAAGTACCGCCCGCAAACGTTTGAAGACGTGGTGGGCCAAACCCATATCGAGCGCACGCTCAAAAACGCCATCGAGCAAGACAAAGTAGGCCACGCCTACATGTTCTGCGGCCCCCGCGGCACGGGCAAAACCACGACGGCACGTCTGCTCGCCAAGGCGCTTTTGTGCGAAAAGGGGCCCACGCCCGCTCCCGATGGCACGTGCGAACAGTGCCTCGCCATTGCCGAGGGTAACCATCCCGATGTCTACGAGCTCGACGCGGCAAGCCGCACGGGCGTCGATAATGTGCGCGAGGAAATTATCGGTCGCGTTCAATATGCTCCCACGCGCGGGCGCTACAAGGTCTATATCATCGACGAGGTTCACATGCTCTCGATCGCGGCGTTTAACGCGCTGCTGAAAACGCTCGAAGAACCCCCGAGCCACGTGGTGTTCATCATGTGCACCACCGATCCTCAAAAAGTTCCCGAAACCATTCAATCGCGCTGTCAGCGCTTTGATTTCCACCGTCTGAGCAACGAGGAGATTATTGCTCGCTTGGGCGCCGTGTGCACGGCGGAAGACGTGCAGTTTGAAGGCGACGCCCTCGATTTGGTGGCTCATCGCGCCCAGGGCGGAATGCGCGATGCGCTTACCATGCTCGAACAACTTATCGCGTTCGGCGACGGCAACGTGACCATGGAAGTTGCCAACGACGTTCTGGGCTCGCTCGACGTCGACGACATGAGTGGCATTGTTCGGTCGATTGCCACGCGCGATGCGGCGGCGTGCTTCACCTGGGTTTCCGAATATGTGGAAACGGGTGCCGACTTGGCTCGATTCGTGCGCGACTTGGCCGCGTACGTGCGCGATTTGTATGTGCTGTCGCTCACCGATGGGGCGGTTGCCGTGAACGCGCCGCAAAGCTCGCTGCCGCGCATGTCGGGCGAGGCTCAAATGTTTGGAATCGATCGCCTCGCGTATATCTTGCGCGTGCTGGGCGATTTGAATACGGAATTGCGCACGTCGACCAATCCGCGCCTGTCGTTTGAGATTGGTCTCACGCGCATGGTGCGCCCGCAAAGCGACCTTACGCTTGAATCGCTTGCTGCGCGCGTCGAAGTACTCGAGCGCGCGCTGGCGCAGGGCGCGGCTGCAGCACCTGCTGCAGCTCAGCCTGCCGCCATGGCGCAGCAGCCGGCGAGCGTTCCTCCCGCGGCGAATGCAGGGTATAGGCAGCCCGTTGCGGCTCCCGCTGTAGCCGCCCAGCCCGCCGCGCCGTCGTCGCCTGCCCAAGCTAGCCAATTCCAGCGTCCCATCCCGCGACCTGCGCAAACGCAGCCGGCGGCCCAGCCTGCTTCGCAGGGTGCTGCCATGGTTGACAAGGCGGCGGAATTTCGCGCCCAGCTCGAGCGTCGCCGCGCCCAACGTACGGCTGTTCCTCAAGCTCAGCCGCAGTCGCAAGGTTTTGCTCCGCAAGCTCAAGCTGCGCCGGCGCGCGCTGCGGCACCTGCCGCTGCTCCTGCTGCCGCCGCTTCCGTCGCGGCGGCCCCCGCTGCGCCTGCTGCTGTTTCTGCTGTTCCCGCCGTTGCGTCGAGCGACGTGAAAGCGAAACTTTCCAACCCGGCCGCCCTGCAGCGCGGATGGCAAACCGCGCTTGCCGATTTGAAGCGCCAGCGAGCCGCTTATGGTGCGCTGCTGCTTTCGGCGCGTATCGTGGCCGAGCCTGATGCGTCGGGAATTGCCATCGAATTCTCGCCCGAGAATTCGTTCGCGTTTTCTGCCGCTCAGAAACCCGACATTACCGCCGCAATCGAGTCGGCGCTTTCCGCGTCATTCGGCGGCCCTGTTCCGTTCCGCGTGACTCAGGGTTCTGCGGCCGGTGGCGCTGCTCCCGTCGCATCTGCGTCCGCGCCGGCGCCCGCTGCTCCGGCTGTTCCGGCTGCTGTGCACCGCGCTCAGCAATCGGTTCGAGCCCAGGCGCCTTCGGCCGGCCCTTCGCGCCAAGCGCCGCAGGCCGTCGCCGCACCGCCGTGGGAAGATGACGTGGTGCCGTATACCGACGCTGATATCGCTGCCTATATGCCTGAAGGGGAGCAGCCCCCTTTTACTGAGCCTGATGCGAGCCTAACCGCTGGGGCGCCGTCGCATCGGGAAGCCGCGTCCCGGCCTGGTGAGCCTGCCGTCTTCGCGAAACCTGCGAAAAACAATCCCTTCGCAGGAAGGAAAATGCCTGAAGGCATTGGAAGGGGAGTGCCAGCGCAGCCCGAGGCGACGGCTCAGGCAACCGAGTCAACCGTTTCTTCGAGCGCTGGCCAGGCGCCGAAGACCGCGCCTGAAAGCGCGCCCGCGAAGAAGCGCAAAACTGCTGCCGACAAGCTCGCCGAGGCGGTTGCGGAATTCGGCGATGCGATGCTCGTGGTGGGCCCCGATCCGGTTGACCCGTTCCCTGTGGCGCTGGAGCTTGGCTTCGATTCTGCCCCTGACCCGAAGAAAAAGGCCAAGGGCATGGTGAAGCCCAAAGGCTGGCCAATGCCTCAAGATGCGAAGCTGCTCGAGGGCCGCGACCTTGATGCATTGCGCGAGGGCTGTGACGGTGGACAAGAAGGGGAGGGACAAGGGTCTTCTTCCGACAGCTTGTCTTCGGGCCAATCCCTTCAGCCCGCGCCCGTTGCAGCGGCGGAGGCTGAGTCGCAGCTTGCGCCGGTCGCGGAACCTGAGTTTCCCGCTGAACCGCCCGCGCCCATTCCAGCGCCGCCTTCGCGTCCGAACCCGTTTGCGAATCGCGCGATGCCGCAGGGCATCGGTGGCGGGCAGGGCTCCCGCGAGCCCGTCGAATACGCGGGTGCATCCGCTGGAGCTTCGGGTGAAATGTCGGTCGAGGAGATTTTCGCGTCATTCGGCGTGAATATGAACAAGGTTACAGAAGAGCGATGACCTTGCGCGAAACCTTTCCCAAGCGAATGCGTTCGCGCGGAATATGGTAGGCTTTCAAGCCAGTGTGAAATCGCCGCGGCAGCGTGGCGTGTATCAAAAGGAGAAACGTTCATGGATATGAAGCAAATGATGCGCCAGGCGCAGAAGATGCAGGCCGAGCTTGCGAAGGCCCAGGAAGAAATCAAAACGATGACCGCCGAGGCCACCGCCGGCGGCGGCATGGTGAAGGTTGTCGCCCAGGGCGATATGACGGTGCAGTCCATCACCATCGATCCCGCCGCGATCGACCCCGAAGATGCTGATATGCTGCAGGACATGGTGTGCGCCGCCGTGAACGAGGCTCTGCGCGCCGTTTCCGCCCAGGGTTCCGCTCGCATTGGCCAGGCAACGGGCGGCATGAATATCCCCGGCTTGATGTAAGCGGGCGTTATTCGTGGAATCGGCTCCGGCCATCCAAAAGCTGCTCGACGAGCTTGAGCGCATGCCGGGCGTAGGCCCAAAAAGTGCCCAGCGTATCGCGTACTGGCTGCTCAATTCTCCGCGCGACTCCGCGTTGCGCCTCGCTGACGCAATCGTCGAGGTGAAAGATGCGGTGCATTTTTGCTCTCGGTGCTTCAATTACGCGGAAGGCGATGTGTGCGAGGTGTGCGCCTCGGCGAGCCGCGATGCCTCTACGATATGCGTCGTGAGCGAGCCTCGCGACGTGTCGGCGATTGAACGAACTGCAGCGTATTCGGGCCTCTACCACGTGCTTGGCGGCGCTCTTTCCCCCATGGACGGTGTTGGCCCCGATGATTTGCACATAACCGAGCTTATGGCGCGGTTGTCTGACGAGAGCGTGGCCGAGGTGGTGCTCGCCACCAATCCCAATGTGGAGGGCGAGACGACCGCGGCGTATTTGGCGCGCCTTATCAAGCCGCTCGGCATTAAAGTCACGCGCCTTGCAAGCGGCCTGCCCGTTGGCGGCGATCTTGAATTTGCCGACGAGGTGACGCTCGGCCGAGCCATTGAAAGCCGCCGCGCACTGTAGCGCAGCATCGAAACAGCGCATTTATAGACGCACGAACAGAAAGCCTTCGCGGTGTGAAACCGCGAAGGCTTTCTTGCATTCTGCGACCCGTTCACAGCGATTGCGGTTTGCCTTGGGAATCTGCCGTTTCCGGCGTCTCGTCGTTTTGTGGCGGCATCCGTCAATCGTATGGGGTTGCTGGAATCGCGGTTTTAAAGGTAAAACGCCTATTTGATACTGCTTTTACCCCAATTATTCGCGATTGGGGTAGGGGCCGGCGATATTTCGGGGCAATCTCGCCACTTCAGCAACCGAGGCGTTGTAGAATGCACTCATACACGGAGTCTTTTAAAGCTTCGGTGAACTAAGAGCCCTGCTTATAGGAGGGGAAGCGGGCTCTAGGCAAAGGCCATTCCCTGCGAATGGCCTTTTTTTAAACGTCTTTATGCGCGCATGACATATTAGTTTTCATATCATTCAGCAATTAATGCCCCTCATATACATTGTAATGCATATAATGACTTATGCTATGCAAAACAGCCAATTCTGGGCGATATTCGGTATGCATATATGCAAACAATTTGCATACAACACGGTAAATCCTTGTCTATAAGCGATAGATTTGCAGGAATAGATAGGTGCTGCAATATAAATCTTCAAAAAAGATATACAAAAAAGCGCGTTTTTATCCAAACCCTATGTGTAGCAGGGTTTTAAAATGCATAAAAGAAGCCGAGAATGCAACTAAGTGTGTTACACCAGGTCAGAAGCTTAAAAAAAGTCCTTGCGCTTTCTAATTTTGGGTGTCATTATGCAGATGTCGGCTTTGGGAAGACCGACAAGAGAGAGGAAAAAGGAGGCTCGTATGAATGGTATTCATGTAACGAGCGAAATCGGTAAGCTGAAGAAGGTGTGCCTGCATCGCCCCGGCGACGAGCTGCTCAATCTTCCGCCCGATGAGCTTGAGCGTCTGCTCTTTGACGACGTTCCGTACCTGGAAGTCGCCCAGCAAGAGCATGACCGCTTTGCTGAGATTCTTCGCGAGCAGGGCGTCGAGGTTCTGTACCTCGAGAAGCTCGTCGCAGAAGCTTTCGCAGCGAACCCCGGTGCTCGTGACGAGTTCCTCGACCAGTACTTGGCCGAGGCTGGCATTCATGGCCAGAAGATGCCCGCGATTGTTCGCGAGTATCTGAACACCTTCACGGACGACCTGGAATTCGTGAAGAAGACGATGGCTGGCGTTGCCAAGAGCGAAATCGACATGCCGCTCGCATCGTCCGCCACCCTCGACGATCTGGTCAGCGATCACAGCGACAAGCAGAGCGACCTGATCATCGACCCCATGCCGAACCTGTACTTCACCCGCGACCCGTTCGCGTGCGTGGGCAACGGCGTGAACTTGAACCGCATGTACTCCGTCACCCGTAATCGTGAGACGCTCTACGGCAAGTACATCTTCAAGTACCACCCCGATTACAAGGGCACCCCGTTGTGGTTCCGCCGCGACGCTCCGTTCCACACCGAGGGCGGCGACGTGCTCAACCTCACTCGCACCGCTCTGGCTGTTGGCATCTCCCAGCGTACCCAGGCTGCGGCTATCGACCTCATGGCCCAGAACATCTTCTGGAAGACCGAGGGCTGCGAGATTGAGAAGAT
>NZ_CDRRGL010000025.1:16776-19114 GCF_977041755.1 Slackia sp. | reverse complement strand
ATCGATGGCGCGGTGATTCATGTCAACGACGTCTTGGCCCTTCTTCAAATACGACTTGGTAGCCGCATCCTTCATGTAGCCAATGGCCTCTTCCTGGGGAATGATATTCGCAAGAGTGAAGAACGCCGACTGCAGAATGGTGTTCGTGCGCTTACCCATGCCAATCTCTACGGCCAGGTCAATAGCGTTGATGGTGTAGAGGTTGATGTCGTTTTGCGCAATGTAGCGCTTCGCGGCGGGGCTCAGGTGCTCGGCGAGCTCCTCGGGCGTCCATTGGCAGTTCACCATGAAGGTACCATGGGGCTTCACGTCGTACACAATCGGGAAGTCTTTCTGAATGTAGCTCGGGTTGTGGCACGCCACGAAGTCGGCCTTGTTGATGTAGTACGAGCTGCGAATGGGCTCGTCGCCGAAACGCAGGTGCGAAATGGTCACGCCGCCAGTTTTCTTGGAGTCGTACTGAAAGTACGCTTGCACGTATTTCTCGGTATGGTCACCGATGATTTTAACGGAGTTCTTGTTCGCGCCAACCGTGCCGTCGCCGCCCAAGCCCCAGAACTTGCACTCGATGGTGCCGGGCGCCGCGGTGTTCGGCGAATTCGGGTCCTCAGGAAGCGAGAGGTTGGTCACGTCGTCGACAATGCCCACGGTGAACTCGCGGCGCGGAGCTTCCTTGGCGAGCTCGGTGAAAATGGCGAACACCGACGAGGGCGGCGTATCTTTGCTGCCCAGGCCATAACGGCCGCCAGTAACCAGAATGCCCGTGCGGCCTTCGCGGTTCAGGGCGTCGACCACGTCGAGGTACAAAGGCTCGCCCGTGGAGCCGGGTTCCTTCGTGCGGTCGAGCACGGCGATCTTCTTCACGGTTTCGGGCAGGCATTCGACGAATTTCTTCGTGACGAACGGACGATACAGGCGAACCTTCACCAGACCGACCTTCTCGCCCTTGGCGTTCAGGTAGTCGATAACTTCCTCGGCCACGTCGCAAATGCTGCCCATGGCAACAATCACGCGCTCGGCGTCGGGAGCGCCGTAGTAGTTGAACAGGTCGTAGTTGGTGCCCAGCTTTTCGTTGACCTTCTTCATGTACTCTTCAACGACTGCGGGCAGCTCGTCGTAAGCCTTGTTGCAGGCCTCGCGGTTCTGGAAGAAGATGTCGCCATTCTCGTGGCTGCCGCGCATTGCGGGATGCTCGGGGTTCAAAGCATGGGCGCGGAAATCGCGAACGGCGTCGAAGTCGCACATCTCGGCCAAGTCGTCGAAGTCCCACACGGCGACCTTCTGCACCTCATGCGAAGTGCGGAAGCCGTCGAAGAAGTTGAGGAACGGAATGCGGCCCTTGATGGCGGAAAGGTGGGCGACGGCGGAAAGGTCCATGACCTCTTGCACGTTGCCCTCGGCGAGCATGGCAAAGCCGGTCTGGCGGCAGGCCATAACGTCGGAGTGGTCGCCGAAAATGTTCAGCGCGTGGGTCGAAACGGTACGGGCGCTCACATGGAAAACGCTCGGCAGCATTTCGGCCGCGATTTTGTACATGTTCGGAATCATGAGGAGCAGGCCCTGCGAAGCAGTGTAGGTCGTGGTGAGCGCGCCCGCCGCCAGCGAACCATGCACGGCACCGGCGGCGCCGCCTTCGGACTGCATCTCGCATACCTTCACGCGAGTGCCGAAGATGTTCTTCATGCCCTGCGCCGACCACTGGTCAACAAGGTCGGCCATGGGGCTCGACGGGGTGATGGGGTAAATGCCCGCCACCTCGGTGAACGCGTAAGACACCCATGCGGCGGCGTTGTTGCCGTCCATGGATTTGAGCTGTCTCGCCATAGGTTATCTCCTCTTCCGTGCACGACCTGCGAGCCGTACAACCCCCTACTTCCAGCCGCCCTTTTGGAAAAGGGCGCTGTGTCGTAATTTAGAACAGAGGTAATAGTATCAGCGCGGACGAGACGCTATCGACGACTAAAGCGCAACGATACGTCGACGCGCGAACGCGTTCGGTGAACGGGATACCTAGGCGAAATAGGGGTCGCGAGCGGTTGAATAGCGGCGGCGAGTGGAAATGCTACCGAATAAGTTGCCGTTCACCGGAATACGGGCGTGTCAGGCATGCGCTTCCGCTTCGGTCAAATCCTGCTCGCGACGAAGGCGCCACTGGCGCCTTCTGCTCGTGCGGAATCTATCGGAATCGCACGCCCGACACGCCCGCATTCCTTCCCAAACGAAAGAGCGACCATCATTCAGCAAGGGGCAGTGTTCCAACTTCATCCTTGCGATGCCCGGCGGGCTGGACATGCGGTTTCGCTAGATTCCGCACGAGCCAAACAGCACTTAATGTGCT
>NZ_CDRRGL010000025.1:0-16766 GCF_977041755.1 Slackia sp. | reverse complement strand
GGCGAAAACGTATGCCCAGCCCGCCGGGCATTTCGAGGATAATTACTTATCCAATTCCTCGCGAATAACGGGAATGAGCGACTCGAACGTCGCATCGATGGTCTTCTTTTTCAATTCGCACTCCCAAATCACGTGCACGCGCCACCCCTGTTCTTGCAGCAAAGCGAGGTTTCGCTGGTCGCGCTCCACGTTGCGTTGGAATTTCGGCACCCAGTATTCGGGATTCTTTTTCGGCGCGGGAGGGTTGCACTTTGGGCACCGGTGCCAGAAGCAGCCATTGATGAGCAAGCATACCTTCTTGCCTGGCCACGCCACATCGGGGCGACCGGGGGCTTTCCATTGCAAACGATAGCCACCAAGCCCCGCCTCGCGCAAACGTTCACGCACAAGCAGCTCGGGCTTGGTATCTTTGCTTTTGTTGCCTTGCATGCTCGCGTGGGTGGCGGCGCTCACGTACGGGCGTTTTTCTGGAAGCGCCGCAAGTACGCAGCGCGCCTCGCGGCAACTCTCGCGCGTAAGCGAGCGGTTGTCGCGCGCCACCGACACGTACCACAAGCCCTCGCGGCTCGCCTTCTTTACGCGATGCGCACCCACGGAAAGGCCCGCGGCGATGCGTTTCGCCTGAGCCCTCGTGCGCGGCGCGCTCGCACAGGCGCCGAACCGGCGTGCGCGCTGGCCCACGACCTGCGACGACGCGTTCAACGAAGCGCTCTTTCTGGCGCGCGAGACAGACTGTTTGCCACATGCAGCCGCTGTCTTTTTGTTGTCGTCGGCCATTAGTTGCCTTCCCGCAATGCAGCCCACGCGCTTTGAATGCCCTGGAGCAGCTGCGGCATGTCGCTTCGCTCGTACAGGTAATGCACCGTTTGAGGCGAGCCGTCTTCTGCGGGCGCTTCCACACGCACGAACGTCGCCTGCACGCGGCTAAAACCGCGCTCGAGCGCGGCGTAAGCATAGCATTCCGCCTGAAGACGATGCTTTTCGATCAAATCGTCTGCATGCTCCTTGGGCGATCCACCCGTTTTGTAGTCCACGATATACGCGTCGCCCGCGCCCATCTCGTCGCACGCGAACAGGTCCATGGAGCCTTCCAGATAAGCGCATTCCCCGCCTGGCTCGGCAACGGGGAACGCCACGAAGAACGGCAGCTCGGCGCGCAACACACGATGGCTCGCCATGTTCGCAGCAACGCTGCTTTCGCACCAGCGCTCGAGTGCGCGCTGCACGCGGTCGACGGTGGCAGGGGCACACCCCATACGGCGCACAGCAGCATCAATCGCCTCGCGCGAAGGCATCTCGATCGCAGCGGGACGGTCTTCTTCACTTCTCGCGACCGCACGTCGAGCCGCGCGCTGGGCAAGCACGTGGAATGCTGACCCCACGTCGGTCGCCTTGTCGGCGTCGGCGAGCAAACGCGCGCCGAGCTCTTCCCAAAACGCATCGTCGTCGCTTATCTCGGCCACAGTCTCGCCCGCCGTCGCATCGCCGGCGCTCGCAGCATGGGTCGAATTTGCTTGCGCAAGGGCGGAATAGCTCGTCACATTATCGCGGGCGGGCCTATACGCAACCTCATCGAGTTCGGGAGCAATCATGGGCTCGAACACGTCAACGAGCGCGCGCGAAACGCATGCGTCGTGAGCCGTGCTGGCCATGTGGTCGCACGAAGCATCGTCCGCCTCGCGAATCTCCATGCTATTCGAATCGGAAGCGCACGTGATACCCGGCTGGGCCGAGCAATCGCCCACGCAGCCAGGCCCATCCGCGCCTGCGCCCGAAGCCCCGCACGCCACGTCGCCGCGGGGAGTTTCCGCACCGCCTTCGACCTGCGGCGCGTCGAATTCGCCTTCATGCACGTCGTAGCGCGAAACGCGGGCAGGCGCACTTCCTCCGAACGGCACTGCGCATTCCTTTTCGGGGATATCACCTTCCTCGCCAAACAGCGCGTGCGCGATATCGCCATACACGCCCGACGAAGCGCCCGAGCCGCCTTCCTTATCGCGCTTGGTCGTCATGGCAACCACCAGGGCTTCCTTCGCACGAGTAAGGGCGACGTACAACAAGCGGCGGCGTTCCTGCAGCTCCTGCGTGCTTTCGTATTCAGCCATAGCCTCACGGCGCAAAGCGGCGCTCGACGCATTGGCCACAAACGAGGCATCGACTTCGCCTTCGTAATCGAGCAACGCCGCATAATCTTTCGATGCGCACTTCTTCAGAAGCGACGTCGAAGCCGCCGAAGCAACCGAACGCTGCGGCGCAAGCGACACATAGGCGACGCCATCGATGGTCTGCAGCGTGAATGCGCTCGAGCGTCCCGCGCCCGTCGCCATTTCGGCCACGGCCACAATGGGAAATTCCAGGCCCTTGCTCGCATGCACCGTCATAATGCGCACGAAATCGCCGCCCTCGGCCGAAAGCGCGCCTGGAGCTTCCTTGGCTCGCTCGATATGCGCCGCCAAACGCGCCGCGCAATCGGCGGGACCGCGTGCCCCCTGCGCCTCAAAGCCCTCGACCAGGCGAATGGCTTTGAACACGTTGCCGGCGACCGAGAGGCCTTCGGCTTCTTTGCGCTCAAGGCGCGTGAGCCAACCCGAGTCGCGCACGGCATTCATCATAATGCGCGACGTGGGCTGCACGCCCGCTTGTTCGGAGAGCGAATTAATCACGCGCACCGCGCAGGCAAGCTGCGGCGAGACGTTCGGCATATCGCCCTCGGCAAGCTGCCTGAAGCCAATATCGAGGCTACGACGGCGATTGATGGCCGCAGCCTCGTCGAAGCACGTCGACAGCGCGACGAAATCGTCGGCCGAAAGCTCGAACATGTCGCTCGCGAGCAATTCGAAAAGCGATGCCGTCGCCTTGGGATTGGCGATGACCTCGGCCAGTCGCTGCACCACGCGCACCTCGGGCGCACGTGAAAAAATAGAACCGCCCGCAATAACGCATGCGAAACCAGCTTCGCGCAGCGCGGCGGCGTAGGCGTCGGCGTTCGTCATGCGGCCCAGCAGAACCACCATGTCGCCCGCAGCATGGCCCGCTTCGCGCAGCTCGGCGAAGCGTTCCGCAATGCGGCGCGCCTCAAGGGCAACCACGTCAGATTTATCGATTCCACTTGCGCCGGGGTATGTGGTGCACAGCACGTCAACGCGACCGGGACCAGCCAAAAACGGGTGCTTCACCTTCGACTCGATGCGCGACGGGGCAAGCGACATGAACGATTCGCCGAATACCTCGCGCTGCTCAAAAACGCGATCGACGAAGCTCAGAATGTCGGCATGGCTGCGGAAGTTGTCGGGCAGCACGATGGGCATGCTCGGGTCGTTTTCGCGCACGTGCTGCACATGGCGGTCGTACACCGCAACGTCGGCGCCGCGGAAGCGGTAGATGCTTTGCTGGGCATCGCCCACCGTGCACAAACGCTCGCCGCGCGCGCCCGCCATGGTGCGCACCATATCGATTTGCAGCTGGTCGGTGTCTTGGAATTCGTCGACCATAATGAGTTTGAATTTGTCGGAAAACGCCTCGCGAACGTGCTCGTTTTCCTTCAATGCTCGCGCAGCCAAAATGAGCAGGTCATCGTTGTCGAGCGCCGCCATCTCGCGTTTCTTCGAGTTATACGCCGTATAGACCTTGCCGGCCAAACCAACAAGGTCGCTCAACAGCGGCTGCGCGAACGCGAAGCGGGCCTCCTGGCCAAGCTGCGCCGCCTCGCGCTGCATCTTTTTCGCGAGGGCCTTGTATTCTTTCGAGCCGAAATTCGCGGCGGGAAACGGGCACGCGTCGGCAAGCTCCAGAAGCGCTTCGCCCGAAACCTCGCCCGAAGCAAGCAACGCATTGGCCTTCTCGAGGAATTTGTCGGCTTTCTGGAGGAACGCGTCGGCCGATTTCTTCCCGGCGGAAGGTGCCGCGGCGTCGTGCGCGGCCGTCGCAAGTTCGAGCAACTCGCGAGCGATTACGCCAGCAGGGCGCGGCTGCGGCGGAAGGCATACGCATTCCATGCCGCGCGGGCTCGCAATTGCCGCGCGGGCGATTTCGCGAATCATGTCTTCAATGGACGTTTGGGCGAAGCCGCCATGCGAGCGCGCGGGGTATTCCGAAAACAGCGCATCGAGACCGCCCGGCGACCAGAATTCGTTTTGCCCCGCAAGCACTTCTTCCACCGCAGCGTTGAACAAGTCGGCGGCCGTCGCCTCATCGAGCACCGAAAACGCGGGGTCAATGCCCAGCTCTGTGGCATGCATGCGCAAGATGCGCGAGCACATGCCATGGATGGTTGAAATCCACGCGTCGTCGACCTTGAGCGCCTGGGCCGCCATACCTTCGGCAGCAAGCGTCGCCTTCACGCGCGATTTAATTTCTCCAGCGGCCTTATCGGTAAACGTGATGGCTAAAACCTGGTCGATGTCTTCCAAAAACGGAGCGCCATCAGCGCCCGACCCAGGCAGCAAGGCCCATGCGATGCGCTGGGTGAGCGTGAAGGTTTTTCCGCTGCCCGCGCCCGCCGACACCGCCACGGGGGCATCGAGCGTTTTCACGCAACGCAGCTGGCCTTCTTTGAACGTCGAAAAATCCATCGCGCTACCCCCTCCTTTGCGGGCAGGTGATTTCAGGACAGAATGAGCACGCCGAATCGCTCGAAGGCGAGGCCGGCACAACGCCCGCCAAAAGCTGGTCGAGCGCCTTGGCGACCCGTTCCTCGGTCGCGTCGAGCAAATCGCCGAACGCGGGGCCGAGCTCCCCCTTGTACACACAGCGATCGGCCTTCAAACCAGGAACATGCAGCGGTTCTATGCTCTTGTCGAGCGCGCCCGACGCGGCAGGCGTGCGGCCGTAGCGAACATAAATCGCGCCCACCACGTCAAGCCCGAGCAGGCGACGAATCGCCTGTGCATAAATGAGTGCCTGTACCTTGCCGTGACGCATCGCGCCGCCTTGCTTTTCGCCTTCATACAAATCGTATTCGGGCGAAAGCGAGCTTTTGTAATCCACGATAATCGCGCGACCCCGGTCGTCCACGTCGATGCGGTCGATTGTGCCCATGAGCAAATGGCCCGCATACGCAACAGGGCTCGCCGCTGGAATGTCGTACTCAAAATGCGCGGGGTGAAAGCCCGGCAGAAGCTGCGCCTCGGTTTCGAGGAAATCGACGAGCTTGCGCTTGAGGTCGGCGACTTCGCGGCGCTCGAACTCGGTTGTGGCAACAAGACGGTTGCTCATCGGCTTCATGCCATACTGCGCGGCTTCATGGTCTTCGAGCACGCTTCGCATAAGCTCACGCGCGGCAGGCAGCGCGCCCTCTTCAACCTTCGGCCCAACGCTTTCCTGAAAACGCCTGTAGAAATCTTCGAGCACGCTATGGGAGAAGTCGCCCATCTCTTTCGCGCCGAACGTCTCGTCGAGCTCGTCGAGACGAAGGCGGCGCAGCGCGAACCACTTCTGGGGGCATTCCAAATAGCTTTCGATTTGCGATGCGGAAAAGCACGGCTCGCTCACCACAACGCCGCCCTTCCCGCGGCGCGGCAGCACGAGCGCGCTTCGATACGGCTCCGACACGCGGCCCATATTCGGCGCCTCAACGCGCGCGCATACCTCCTGGCGCGCGTCGCGCACGCTCGCGTTTTCATAGAGTGCTTCTTCGCCACGCTGCAGCATGCCCACCTGGAGCGCTTCGGGCAGCGAGAACGGGTTATCGATATCGTCGGTGTTGGTGGTGTCGGCTCGATAGCAATCAACGAATTCCTGCACCACGGCAGCGGGATAGGTGGGCGCGGCGTTTTCGTCGTTCAAGCAGCGCTCGATGAGCACGCTTGCGCCAGCCGCACGCACGCAGCCCGAGAACGCCTCGCGGGCGCGAAGGAGCGCCTCGGGGCCTCGGCCGATTCCAAGCGCGTCAAGTATCTCGACCGCTATATCGTGCGTTTCCTTCAACGGATAGGCGACGCTTGTCATGTCGGTGAGCACCACATGATCGAACGAACGCGGCTCGCACGCAGCAAGCTGCGCCTGCGACATAATCACAACGCGCGGGCCGCCCTCTTCGGCTTGACGCGAAACGTTGACGCTCGCGCATTCGAGCGCCGCCACGCACGCGCTTTGCTCGGCGTCCATCGCGCAGGCTGCGCCAAATACATCGCGTAGCGTTCCGATTGCCGAGAGCTGTTCTTTGGTATACGCCTCACGGCCCGCGCCAATCGAGCGAGCGGCGTCTTCAAATACGCCGGCAATCGCAACAGCCTCAGGCGATTCGACGAGGTCTTCGAAATACTCAAAAGCGCGGCTTTCTTCGCGAAGCAATGCGAGGCATGCCTCTTTATCAATAAGACGATTGCCGCGAATGGTAGCCGCGAAGTCGAACGCCGCACGCTTGCCCATGCGAGAAAACGGGTTCAACGCAAAATCGGCAGCGGCAGCAACATCGACGCAATCGGCGGAGCACAATGTGGCAGCGCACTCAAACGCGCGGCCAAAATCGGTCGCAGCGAATGGGATGCTCGCCCGACATGCCACCAAGATGCCCAAAGAGCGCAGCGCAGGCGCAATAGCCTCATAGAGTGCACGCGGGTTGCGAGAAGCAATGCCCACGGTTTCACCAGCGAGCACATTCGAAATAAACTCGGCGAGCAACGCGGGTTCGGCATATCGCCCCGAGGGAAACGCGAATCGAACCGCGATGTCTTCCGGGGCTCGCTCGATTTCGCCTGAAAATGCCGACTCCTCGCGCACAGTCGCGTTTTGGCTCACGAGGAATTCCCCAAGCGCACATGCGGGGCGAACGTCCTGCAGAACGACTTCGCATTCAGGCAACAGAACCTGTTCTTCAGAAAGAACGCGCCATGCCCTTCCCTCATCGATGAGGCCCGCGCGCAACAAAATGCCCTCATACGCGCGCACGCAGTTTAAAAGAGCTTCGCAGCCAGCCGGGAGCGCCTCAGCGGAAGCCGCCCCGGAAAGCGCGGCATCGAGTTCGACGGTGCCCAACCCGCCGTCAATCAAGCGCATTGCAAGGCGCCAGGTGCCCTGTGACGCCCACAATGCGTCGCCCTGCGCCTCCAAGGCGGAAAAGAGCGCAACGCTTCTCTCGGAACGCGCAGCAATGCGGCGAGAGTCGCCGTAGGCTTCCCACAGCTCACCAAGCCAGGCGCGCGGCGTGGAATACGTTGTCGCGAATACTTCGGGATCGCAGGCGCGCGCCATACGTTTTCGGGCGGCAAGCGTGGCATCCATACTCGAGAACAGCACGATTTTTTCCATGGGATCCCTCCGCGCCTCGATACGAAAAAAGCCGCCCTGAACAGGCGGCTTTCAAATTTCGGTGGTGCCCCCAACGAGAATCGAACTCGTGTCTCAGCCTTGAAAGGGCCGCGTCCTAACCTCTAGACTATGGGGACGTGCTTTCCACTTCGTTTGCGGCAGCTCTGATATTATTACAAACTCCGGCGGCTCATGCAAGAACTTTTTTTAAAAAAATTTCCGAAGCCGTGCGGAACATGGCGATTGAGGCAACCCGAGGCGTTAAGCCGTAATGTCAGCAGTCTGAACATCCACAAGTTTCTGCAGGTCAGCAAGCGATGAACAGATCTGGCACCCACGACGGCCGCCTGAATACATAATGGTATCGAATAGGATTGCGGTCTCATCGATGAACGTGGGGAATACCTTTTTCATGCCAAGCGGGCTGCATCCGCCATGAATATATCCCGTCAAAGGAAGAAGCTCGCGCGACTTGATCATCGCAATGCTCTTCTCCCCCGCCGCCGAGGCAGCCTTTTTAAGGTTCAGCTCCCCCTCGACAGGAACCATGAACACATAATGCTCGCCGCTCTTGCCAACGGTCACGAGCGTTTTGAACACCTGATCGGGATCCTGACCCAGAGCCGCAGCAACTTCCGCGCCCGAAACCGCAGCTTCGGCGTCGTAAAACAAAACTTCGTGCGGCAACCCCGCCGCATCGAACATGCGCATGGCGTTGGTCTTATCCTGAGCCTTATCGTGCTTCGACATCGAGTCTCCTCTTGAAGCGTTTTCGCACTCGTCGCTTTCTGCTCGGAATGCAGCTCCGCTTCGGTCGAGTCCTGACTCGCGCGAACAGCACATTAAGTGCTGTTCGGCTCGTGCGGAATCTATCGGATCTGCATTCCGAGCTGAAAGCGAAGAATCCAATTTACGCTGTACCTCTTTTTATAGGGTCTTTCGATATACGATTTCGGCAAATTCCACACGGTCAAAATCGCATGCCGAGAAACCTTACAAAAAAGAGCCGGGACGAATCCCGGCTCTTGGTGCCTAACCTCGCTGGACATATATATGTCAGCGAGCGGGTCTCTCGCGAGTGCGATTCGGGCGATGCCGAGGCGACGCGTACTTTTGGTACGCGAGCCGAAAGCAGAACCCGAAGCGTGCCGCGAGAGGCCCGCGCAGCGTCGGCATAATACGCGGTTCGTAGAACCGCGTAAAACTACTTCAGGGTAACAGCAGCGCCAGCACCCTCGAGCTGAGCCTTGACTTCCTCAGCCTTGTCCTTGGCAACGCCCTCGACGACAGCCTTGGGAGCACCCTCGACGACCTCCTTGGCCTCTTTCAGGCCAAGACCGGTGATCTCGCGGACAACCTTGATGACAGCGATCTTGTTGTCGCCAAAGCCCTCGAGGATAACGTCGAACTCAGTCTTCTCCTCAGCAGCAGCGCCGCCCTCAGCAGGAGCAGCAGCAACAGCGACGGGAGCAGCAGCGGAAACGCCGAAGGTCTCCTCGATGTCCTTAACGAGCTCGGAAGCCTCGAGCAGGGTCATTTCTTTCAGAGCCTCGATGATCTCTTCACGAGTAACAGCCATGATAGCTTTCCTTTCAAAGGGGCCATGCGCCCTTGCGCCTGGCCGGATTGTTGAATGTTATGCAGCGCGTTTTACGCTGCGGTTGCAATTAAGCAGCCTTCTGGTCGGCGACGGCCTTGGTGACCTGGGCCAGACCCTGGGGCACGCCATTGACGCAAACGGCAAGAGCCTTGGCAACACCGTTGATAGCGGCAGCGATGTGGGCGAGCAGTTCCTCGCGAGAGGGCAGAGAAGCGATAGCCTCGACCTCGGCGGCGGTAACGGCCTTGCCTTCCATCAAGCCACCCTTGATCTCCAGCTTGTCGTTGCCCTTAGCGAAGTTCTTGACGGCCTTCGCAGCAGCAGCAACGTCTTCACCAGCGAACACGAATGCGCTCGGGCCGTTGAGCATGTCGTCGAGCGTAGGCAGCTCGGCATCCTCGAGGGCGATGTGCACGAGGGTGTTCTTATACACCTTCATGGAAGCACCAGCCTCGCGAACGGAACGACGAAGCTCCTGAACCTCCTTAACGGTCAGGCCGCAGTAATCGACGACCCAGACAGCGCCGGCGTTGCTGAGCTCCTCTTTGATAACGGCGAGAGTCTCTTGATTTTTGACGTTGGGCATGAGTACACCTCCTTCTTCTGAAAATCGGGTTCCGCCCCGTGGAGTGGAGCCGTTTCAGAAGAAACAAAAACGGCCCCCGCGTCTCAAAACAGCAGGGGCCGTCAAAGCAAATCGCTCTTCAGAACCACCTCGGCGGGCCGCATGCGAACATGCGATTGAACCTTTCGGTGCCAGCTGTCTTGGGCAGCGGAACTAACGTGTCGTTGCGCATCTCTTAAACACGCAAAACGATATTCTACTAAACGAAAATGGCCCGTCAAGGATTAATTTCCTTAACGGGCCATCTTCAAAATTGCTTCACGAAATCGAGAAGCGTCCAATCGAGCTAGGCGGCTTTCTGCTCGGCAGATGTATCGCTGCTCACGGAAGAAGCGGCATCATCTTTTGCCGCACCGTCGCTTGCCTTGGCTTCATCGCTCGCCTTGGCGGTGTCGGCCGAAGAGGCGCCAGCGGCATCGGCCGAGTTCGCCTTCGCGCTCTTCGCGGCTTCGATGGACTGCGCCGAGCACGTGGGGTCGCCCTCGACATACTTGAAGGTAACCGTATCGCCCTGCGCGTACTGAACGATTTCAATCATGCCGGGCAGCGCGAAGTCGTAAATCTTGCTGTCGCCCTCGAGCGTCACGTAGAAGTGCGAATTGCCCTCAATCACCGCCGTGGCAATCGTCTTAATGACGCCCGTCGCCTCAAGTGCCGAATCGCTTACCGACGACGTATTCGCCGCCGTTCCGTTTGCCGCAATGAGCGACAGGTACGACTTCTGCGTATCGGCCACCGTGTCGCCAACCGCAACGTTCTGGTAGCTCTGGATGTCTACCATAGCGTACTTCTTCACCAGGCCCGCGTTGTCCTTCAACGCCATGAAGTACGTCGGCGTGTTGTTCACATTAATAAGAATGGGGAATGTCGCCTCGTAACGCAAGTTCTGCACCTGGCCCTCGGCCGACTGCATGGCCGAGCTTTCCGTAGCGCCCGCGCACGAATAGAAGTGCGCCTCAGCGGTGCGCTGGTTCACCAGCACGAAACCGACAATCGATTCGTCGCCCGTGGCAGACGTAACGCCCGTGTACAACCACACGTCATCATCTTTGGCGATGTAGTTATAGCCCGCGCTGCCATCGGTGCCCGGAGTGGTTTGCACAACGCCGTTCTGGCCAAGCCAGCTGTTCAGCCAGCCATTGGTGTACTTGCCATGCCAGTTGTACTGCTGAATGATGAGGTTCGCGGGGTACACATGGTCAACCCACTGGGGCACATCTTCAACCGCCATATCTTGGCACTCGCCCGTCGCCGCGTTCACGAGCACGGCACGCGACACGGTCTCGCCGCCGAACAGGCCAATCGTGAAGTCGCGCACCGGGCAAATCCACCATGCGTTGCCGTCGTCGTCGATCTCGAACGATTTCTCGCCGAACATATAGAAGGGATACTTGAGCTGCACATAGCGGTCGATGTTGCGCGCCAAAGGCTCGCTTTCGGAATACCTGATCGCATGCTCGCTATCGAGGCGCACAACCTGGGCATCCTGCGAAGTCATGTCGACAATGACATATGCGGGAATGCCCTGCTCGCGGTTCTGCAGCCACTTGAACAGGTCGGCGTAGCCAAGCGGGCTCACGCGCACCGGATGGTTTTGGTAGTTGATCTGGCTATAGGTAGGCGCAATCTCGAACTGGCTTACCAGGTCGGACATGCTGCCCATGGTTCGGTTGCCCAAAAGCATGGCAGAATCGCGGTCGATAACGGGGATTTCGTCGTAGTTGACCTCTTGAATGTCCTGCGTGAACTCGTCGTCGGCAGGAACCAAAATGTTGGCGTACTTCTGAGCATTGCCCGGGAAGAACGACAGCGACAGCAGCGTGCCTACCGCGACAAGCGCGACGACGGCAACGGGAATCCACGCAAGCGTATCGAACGTTTTCGCCTTCGCCTTAGAGACGCCCACTTTCGCCGATCCATGCTTGTACGCGTGCGCACGGGCGCGGAAGAACAGAAACGACGGCAGCAGAATGAAAATGCCGATGAACATCCACGTGTCCATCGAGTGGATGTTGATGGGCGGATGGAACCACCAATACGCCACAGCGACCACGATAACCGCGATAATGGCGCAGGCGATCATCGCCTTTTTGCCCATGGTCGCGAATTTGTCTTTCATTTTATTGAACTCTTCGTTGGTGTTGAATTCAACCTGCGGTGCGCCCTGCCGCGAGCCGCCGCCTGAAAAACCGCCCCCTACGCCAAACGGGTCGTCGCCGAAAATAGCGGCGAACGGGTTCTGGTTGCCAGCCATGAAATGCCTTTCTCATCGTATTCGGGCCTTCCCTTTTTCGCCCGAAAAATCAACACGCGCCTTTGCATACAAAAAGCGGCCGCACCGAAACCGGCACGGCCGCCTGAATGCAGTCTTGCATGGACGAATCAGGCGCGAAGCCCCACGTCAAGTTCTACGCAAGCTGGCGAAGCACGTATTGCAGAATTCCGCCATGAGCCATGTATGCGCCTTCGGTAGGTGTGTCCACCCTTACTATAGCGTGAAACTTCACCGTTTCGCCGTCCTGTTTTGAAGCTGAAACGTTCACCTCGCGCGGATTGGGCATGCTCGGCTCACCGGTGCCAAAATCGACCGGCTCAATAACAAAGGTTTCCGTGCCATCGAGGCCCAGCGTTTCGGCATTTTCGCCCTCGTGGAACTGCAGCGGCAAAATGCCCATGCCCACCAGGTTCGAACGATGAATGCGCTCGAAGCTTTCGGCAATAACGGCGCGTACGCCCAAAAGCAACGGCGCCTTCGCCGCCCAATCGCGCGACGATCCGCTGCCATACATCTTGCCCGCGAGCACCACCAAAGGCACGCCCGCCGCAGCATAGCTTTGCGACGCATCGAAAATCGACGTGATTTCGCCCGTCTCGAAGTCGCGCGTCCATCCGCCCGACTTGCCTTCCGCTAACAGGTTCTTCAGCTTGATGTTCGCGAAACCGCCGCGCGCCATAACCTCATGGTTGCCGCGACGCGAACCGTAGGTGTTGAACATAACCGGGTCGACCCCGCGCTCGGCCAAATACTTCGCGGCGGGCGAATCGGAAGCGATGCTGCCAGCAGGCGAAATATGGTCGGTCGTAATGAAGTCGCCCAAATTCGCAAGCACGCGCGCGCCAGAAATGGGCGCGAAGCCCTCGACAGCCTTGCCCATGCCGTCGAAATACGGAGCGCGGCGCACATAAGTGGAGCCTTCATCCCACGCAAAAATGTCACCTTCGGGAGCCTCGAGTTCCTGCCATGCCTGCGTGCCGCCATAAAGGCCTTCGGCGCCTGCATCAAACAATTCCGCCGTAACGAATTCGTCCATAAGCGCAGCGATTTCGGCGTCGCTCGGCCAAATGTCGCGCAAGAACACATCGTTGCCGTCGCCGTCGGTGCCAAGCGGCTGAGTCTCGAAATCGAAGTTCATGGTGCCCGCCATAGCGTAGGCGACAACCGATGCCGGCGCGCACAGGAAGTTCTGCGACACGTCAGGCGAAATGCGTCCGTCGAAGTTGCGATTGCCAGAAAGCACGCTCGTCAGCTCGATGTCGCCAGCGATCTCGTGTATCTCGGGCCACACGGGACCAGAATTGCCGATGCAGCTCATGCAGCCGAAACCACATGTTGCGAAGCCGAGCTCAGCAAGGGGCTGAGCCAAGCCGGCGCGCTCGAGCATGAGCTGGGTCGCATGTGAACCCGGAGCCATAACGCGCTTCACCCAGGGCTTGGCAAGCAGGCCGCGCTCGCGGGCATGCTTGGCGACCAGGCCGCATGCGAGCATCATGGCGGGGTCGGTTGCGGTGGTGCAGCTCGTGACGGCTGCAATCGCGATAGCGCCATGGGTCAATTCGTATTCGGTGCCCATGAAATTCACCGCAACGCGCTTGTCCATATCGAGGTTGCGATCGGCGCAAATCGCATTGAAGCGCGAGCGGGCATCGCTGCGGGCAAAGCGGTCATGCGGACGACTCGGACCCGCGAGCGAGCATTCGACATCGCTCAAATTCAGCTCGAGTACCTCGGAGTACACGCGCGATGCGCCATCGTTCCACATGCCCTGGGCTTTCGCATACGCCTCGACGAGCGCAACCTGTTCCTTATCGCGGCCCGTAAGCAGCAGATACTCAAGTGTGCGGTCGTCGACCGGGAACAGCGTGCACGTGCAGCCGTATTCGGGAGTCATGTTCGCGATGCAGGCGCGCTGCGTCGCCGAAAGCGTAGCCACGCCATCGCCGAAGCATTCGACGAACTTGCCTACCACGCCCTTCGCACGCAACATCTGCGCGAACGTGAGCGCGGCGTCCATAGCCGATACGCCATCGCGCAGCTCGCCCGTCAAATGAACGCCCACGACCTGCGGAACGAGCGTCGTGATGGGCTGGCCGAGCGCCGCAGCTTCAGCTTCAATGCCGCCCACGCCCCAAGAAAGCACGCCAATGCCATTTGCCGTGGTGGTATGGGAGTCGGTTCCCACCACCGTGTCAAAGTACGCAAGCTCGCCGGCGTCGGTCGCCTTCGTCATAACGCCGCGCGCAAAACGCTCGACGTTGATCTGGTGGCAAATGCCCGATCCGGGAGGAACGATGCGCACATTCTGAAACGACGACTGGGCCCACTTCAAGAAGCGATAGCGCTCGCCGTTGCGCTTGAATTCCATATCCATGTTCTTCTCAAGAGCATCGGCGCAGCAAGCCGCATCGGCGATCACCGAATGATCAATCACCAAATCGAGCGGAATTTGCGGATTGATACGCGCGGGGTCGGCACCCAAATCGCGTGCGGCTTCACGCATCACGGCCAAGTCAACGAACACCGGCACACCGGTGAAATCTTGCAGCAAAACGCGAGCGGGCATGTATTCAATTTCGCCGCCCTGAACGCCCTGCGTGCCGGCGTCAACAATACGCTTCGCATAAAGCTCGCGCGCGTCGGCATCGTCGACATTGCGCAGCACGTTTTCAAGCAGAATGCGCAACGAATGCGGCAGCGCCTCGGCCCCTTCAACATGCGACGTGTCGCATACCTCGAAATCGTTGTCCCCCACATGCAAGGTTTGCGTCTGAACGCTCATTGGCAACACACCCATTCATCAAACAACTTTGCCGCACATGCGCGGCCCCTTTGAAAACAAATGCGCGAGCCGAAATACGACCCGCGCACCATAAGGACTAACCTACAACGCGGCAATGAGCGCGTCGGTGAATTCCGTGCACGAGCAAGCCGGCTTCGAGCTGCCCGTGACCTTGCGAATGTCGCCCGTCAAATGCTCGCCTTCCGCATATACCTTGGCGATGGCGGCACGAATCTTCTGGGCAATCTCGGGCTCGCCAATGTAGTCAAGCATCATGGCTGCAGAAAGAATTTGCGCCGTGGGGTTGCAGATATTCTTGCCCGCAATGTCGGGCGCACTACCATGAACGGCCTCGAACACAGCGTAGTCGTCGCCGATATTCGCACCCGGAGCAATGCCCAAGCCACCTACCAGGCCGGCGCACAAGTCGCTCGCAATGTCGCCATACAGATTCGGGAACACGATGACGTCGAACTGACTGGGGTCGGTAACCAGATTCATGCAGAACGCATCGATAATGCGGTCGTCGAACGCAATACGTCCTTCGTAATCGGCCGCGATCTTGCGAGCTTCTTTTAAGAACAAACCATCGGAGAACTTCATGATGTTCGCCTTGTGCGCGGCGGTCACCTTTTCGCGGCCATGCTTTTCGGCGTAGTCGAACGCAAAGCGAACAATGCGGTCGGAGCCGGTAATCGAAATCGGTTTAATGGAAATGCCCGAATCGGGACGAATCACGCCCGCGCCCTCAGCAGCACAAAAATCGATGAGGCGCTTCGCTTCGGGCGTGCCTTCTTCGAATTCGATGCCGGCATAGAGGTCTTCAGAATTCTCGCGAACAATAACGAGGTCGACATCTTCGTAGCGCCCGCCCGCGCCGGGAATCGAGAGCACCGGGCGAAGATTCACGTACAAATCGAGCGATTTGCGAAGCGCGACATTCACGCTGCGGAAGCCCGTTCCCACAGGGGTGGTAATAGGGCCTTTGATGGCGACTTTATTGCGCTTCACAGCCTCGATGGTCGATTCCGGCAGTGGAGAGCCGCCAGTCTTTTCCATAACCGCGGCGCCAGCTTCGGCAACTTCCCATTCGATATCGGCGCCAGCCGCCTCAACAACGCGTTGCATAGCGGCAGAAGTTTCGATTCCAATGCCATCACCTGGGATGAGCGTAATAGTATGCTTTGCCACGATGAACACCTTTCCATTATCGCGCGGCCGCAAAAACCTCGGCGGCGCATAATTTACGCTTCACAAGTCTCGCCATCATACCATGCCTTTGTTGCACGTCGATTAATTGCGCCGAGGCGTCGATGAGCGGCACGCGAAACCAGACGGGGCACTTTGGATCGCCTCTCAAGAAAAGGCTCCAAAAACAAACGAGACACCCCGAAGAGTGTCTCGCTGGCATTTATGAAAGGTTCCCAACGATTTGAGCGGCACGCTTCCTCAGCACGCCCCTGCCGCTTTTGGCGTCGAAAGCCATGCGGGATTTCAATTCCTCGGCGACCTCGTCGGCAAGCTTTCCTTCGGAAAACGCGATAACGGCGACGAGCATTTCCTGGAATTCAATATCGCCGTGATAGCACTGAATAGCTTCGTCGATAAGCGGCCAAACCTTCTGACTGCGGTTTTCGGTCGTAGAGCCCAGGCGGCACAGAAATCGCATGGCGGCCAAATGGAGCGGGCCCGAATCTTCATCAAATAGCGCGCTCTCGGCACCAGGGATTGCCTTGTCGCACAGACGAGATTCAACGCCAACGATGTTCGTAAGAATGTCGAGGCATTCCCAACGAGTCTGCGCTTCAGGACGATTAAGCGCATCAACAAACACGTTCGAAAACTCGGTCAATACCTCAGGCTTCATAGAAGCAGCAATCGAAAGCGTCGAAGCAGCTGCTTGCCTCTTGCGACGAGAAGAACCCTCAAGATCGGCAATGAGAGCATTCAGCGCCTCAGGGGTTTCGAGCGCAACTTGAGCGTAAAGGGCACGCTGTTCCTTAATAGAGGAATCGGCCATAGAGATATCAACTCTTTCCTGGTAATGGGATGGGCGCAATAACGCCAGAATGAATACGCTCATATGATACAGCGCAACTCACGTATCCCGAAAAACCACCCAACAAGAAACATAAACCTGTTAAATGCTCGTAGCGTTTAACAGGCTCCAGGGAAGGCGGGCGAGAGCAAGCCGGCCGGCCGCAACGCCCAAAATCAGACACATTATTTGTCCTAT
>NZ_CDRRGL010000024.1:0-19673 GCF_977041755.1 Slackia sp. | reverse complement strand
ACTGGTCGGATGAGGGTACTACTGCCAAGCGCAGCAACTATACGGTCGAGGAGCATATCGGTACGCTAACCGTGACTGAATATGCAGACGAAATCGTGGCTGTTGCCAATGATGTGACCATGACCTACGACGGCATGCCGCATCGCGCCGAGGTTACCGTGACCGGCGTTCCCGAGGGTTATTCCGTGAAGACGGCCTGGTCTGGCGCCGAGGCTACCGACGTGACTGGTGCCGACGGCTTGGTCGCTAATGTTGATGAGATCGTTGTCGTGAACGCCGAAGGCAAGGATGTTACGGACAGCCTGAAGATTACCAAGAAGCCTGGCAAATTGGTGATTGAGCCCAAGGAGCTCACCGTGGTTACGATGGGCGCGAGCAAGCCGTACGACGGCACGCCCCTCACGGCCAACGGCAAAATCGAAGGCTTCGTCAATGGCGAGACTGCGGCCTTTGCTGTGATCGGTTCCCAGACCGAGGTCGGCGAATGCACCAACGCTTACACAATCGAGTGGTCCGGTAATGCCAAGCGGGGCAACTACACGGTCAAGGAGGAACTGGGCAAGCTCGAAGTGACGAAGAGCCAAGCGGCGATCGTAATCGTGCCGAAGGGCGGCAAGAAGACCTACGACGGCACTCCGCTTGTGAGCGAGGGCGCTGATGCCTACGGTCTGCCCGCTGGGTTTACATGCGAGGCAACGACCAAGGGTTCCGTTACGAACGTGGGAAGCGCCGTTGCCGAGATTGATACGTATGCCATTAAGAACGCCGATGGAAAGGACGTTACCGACCAATTCGGCAACGTGAGCACCGGATTCGCCACGCTCCTGGTGACCAAGCGTCCCGTGACCGTGGTTTCGGAGGACGCTTCCAAGGTCTACGACGGCACGCCGCTCACTAAGCACGAGGCCGGTGTAACCGAGGGCAGCATGGTTGACGGCGAGAGCTTCGTGTATGAATTCACGGGCATCCAGACCATTGCGGGCGAGAGCGCCAACTCCTTCATAATCAGTGCGGGAGACGGCACGAATCTTGACAACTACGAGATTACCAAGCAGGAAGGCACGTTGAAGGTCGAGCCGAAGGGTATCGTGCCCGGCGAGGACAACGGGATGAAGGTTACCAAGCCCGTCGACAAGGTCTACAACGGCAAGGAGCAGAAGTTCGTCCCCGTTGTGACTGACGGCGATAAGGCGCTCGTCGAGAACGTTGACTACGTCGTTACGTACACCGACGCCCTCGGCTTCGAGGACGACGCGGCGGCCAAGGACGACTTCACCAACGTGACCGGCGACATCTTTGTCACCGTTACGGGCATCGGCAACTACGCTGGCAGCCTCACGCAGAGCTATCAAATCACGCCGAAGCCTTACACGGTTACAACGGTTTCGGGTAGCAAGGTGTATGACGGCACGCCTCTCGAGGGTGCGTCGCTCGAAGGCAACTTCGTTGGCGGCCTGGTGAACGACGACGATGCGACGTTCGTGGTTACCGGCACGCAGACCGAGGTTGGCGCTTCCGACAACACGTACACGCTTGAGTTCGTTGACGAGCAGATGGCCAAGAATTACAAGTTCGTTAAGGAAGACATCGGCACGCTTACTGTGGTGAAGGATGAGAGCGAAGCTTCGCAGAATCCGAACGGTAATGGCGAGTCGAAGAACAAGGGCACTCTGCCCAAGACGAGCGACACGACGTTGGCTACGCTGCCCTTCGCCCTGGCGGTCGTAGCAGGTGCTGTGCTTTGCGCGGCGCCTGTTGCCCGCCGCCGCTCGAAGTTCTAGAGCGAACGCAGCGGCGAACTGGGTTTAAGCCTGCGGGATCGAAAAGGTCACGTCTAAGCGGCGTAGCCGATTTTTTCGAAATCGTGGGCTTTCCCGGAAGGCTTTGTGCGAATACGTCAAGACAATAGGGTATAAAAACCCGGTCGAGTACGGCTCGGCCGGGTTTTTTGTTGCCTCGTTTGACGGCGAGTTGGGCTTCGAAATTGAAGGGGGTATTCAAGTAAAACAGAGGCCATTTGCCTAAATATGTATTGCTACCTCGACTTTCAACTGATGGAGCGTATGAATAGCTGATAACCTGCTACGGTCCACGTTATAAAAGTGGAACTGCCATGGCTTACTATATCTTTAGGGGTTACACTGTTTGCAGGGCGAATAGCCTTCCGAAATAAGCTCGTCGCGCGTGGCTGTGGCCCCTTGTTTGTTATTGTCGGCTATGTCGTCGACCGAAGAGCAGGTCGGGCGATGGAACTTCATGCTCTTGGTATTGAGCACGTATTCTTGCGACCCATATGAGGTGGCCGAGCCTTCCTCGGAACCCGCGCCGTTGCTGGGATTCTTTGCGTCGCTCGAACCGGCTGCGTTGGTTGCCCGGTTGGATTGGCCGTTTTCGGCATCGCCCTTCGAAGTCGTATTATTCGTGCTCTCCGAGCGAGCATTTCCATTGGGGCTTTTGGTAGATGCACCGCTGGCTTCTTTGCCAGTCGCGTTCGGCGCCGTGCCCGCGCTGGTGGTGGTTGCCTCGCCACCGGTCGCCACATGTGGCACGTCGCTCGACTCACGACTTTTGCCCGTGACGTAATCGATTTCCACGCCGGGTTCTACGTTGTATACAAATACGTTGAAGCGAACGGCCTGCCCGCCATCTTCAATCGATTCCGCTTCCATCTGCACGCCGCGTGCTACGAGGTCGTTCGCGGCAAAAATGGGCGTCACGCGATAAAGCACGTGGTTGCCCGTTTGCTTCACGTAATTGGCCACGATGCTTTCGTAATAAGTCATGCCAACAGAATTCATGGTGCGCGTGCCCGTGATGAGGTTTTTCTCGTTGGCGTCTTCTCCGCAAAGCTGATGCGCAATCAGGTGGCTGCGATTGTAGAGCATTTCCTGCTCAACGAAGTCGTAGCGGTGCTGCTCCCAGCCGCTTGGATGCACCTGCGAAATATCGCCGCGAGGCGCGTTGCTCAACGTGTCGGTACCGATGAGCGCGAATGCCGCGCCGCAGCGCCCCTCGAAATCGAGGTCGGAGAATTCCATGAACGCGCCGCGTTTGAAGTCGTCGTCGGTAAAGCCTGGCTCGCCGTTGTTGACGTCAATGCAGAGTGCGCCCGAGTATTCGGGAATGTCGGCAATCTGCACGGCGGCGGGGCTGGCCGCCTGGGAATCGCTGAAAGAGCCGCTCTCGCATGCGGCGAGCGGCAATGCGCAACACAGCGCAAGAGCGATGGCGGCAAACAGCGCCGCAAAACGCGCGGGTATGGTGCGAGATTCATGCTCGCGAGAAGGTATCTGCATCAAAGCGATGCCTTTCTACATTGGTTGTAATAAACGCGGGCGTTCTGTTCTCGAATTATGGGTGACCCCGCGAAGTGCGAGGGCTATTGTATCGCGCACAGCGGTGCTGCAAGGGGCGTGCCACGATGATGCGATCTCATTGAGGAAACATGTCGTGCTGGCGCAGCCGCTTTGTACGGCGGGGTGAATAAAATCGCACTCTAACAGTGCGATTTCGAGTTAAAATTGCACTTTAAGAGTGCGATTTGAAAGGTGGTGCTTCATGGAGCGGCTCTACGAGTACATGAATCGTCAACTGAAAAGCGTAAACGATGAATTCCACCGATATATGTACGACAAAATCAACTGGGGCAATCGCATGCTTGGTTTGGTCGGGCCACGTGGCGTTGGCAAAACGACGTTGTTTTTACAACATATCAAGGAACATCACTCGACGGACGACACATTGTATGTTTCGGCCGAACATATGTATTTTGCCAACCATTCCTTGTATGGCCTGGCAGAGGAGTTTTTTAAAAACGGCGGCAAATATCTTTTTATCGATGAGGTTCATAAATACGAAGGCTGGTCGCGCGAACTCAAGCTCATGTACGATTCTCTTCCTGGTTTGCATGTGTACTTCACAGGCTCCTCGGTTCTTGATATCGAGAAAGGCGAGGCCGACTTGAGTCGCCGTGCGCCGAAATACCTTATGCAGGGAATGTCGTTCCGAGAATATTTAGCCGTTCGTCACGGCGTGCATGCTCCGTGCCTTTCGCTTGCGGACATACTTGCGCATAAGGAGGAAATTCCTGGGGTCGAACACCCG
Organism: Slackia sp.; assembly: GCF_977041755.1. NCBI lineage: Bacteria > Bacillati > Actinomycetota > Coriobacteriia > Eggerthellales > Eggerthellaceae > Slackia > Slackia sp. Next base: position 15,569 of record NZ_CDRRGL010000024.1, on the reverse strand, counting down.
TTGCCCTTGTTCAAAGACTATTTGCGTTGCGGCTATTATCCCTTTGGCGACGACGAACAGTTCGATATTGAGCTTGGACAGGTCATTACACGAACGCTCGAGGTTGATATTCCCCAGTTTGCGGGCATGACGGCGGCGACCGGTCGCAAATTGAAGCGGCTTATGGCGATAGTGAGTACGCTGGCTCCCTTCAAACCGAATATGACAAGCTTGGGTAGTCAAATTCAAGTGAGTCGAAACAACGTCGAAGATTACCTGCTGTATATGGAGAAAGCGGGCATGGTTGCGCAGTTGCGCACGAATGCGGGCGGGCTTGGCGCGCTTGGAAAAACTGAGAAAGTGTATCTCGACAACACCAATATTCTGTACAACCTCAGTGAAGGAAGTGAAGATATTGGCAATGTGCGAGAGACGTTCTTTTTCAACCAAATGCGCGTGGGGCACAAGGTGACCGCATCGAAGATTTCCGATTTCGAGATCGATGGGCTTACGTTCGAGGTGGGCGGAAAGAACAAGGGCCAAAATCAAATTGCCGAAGCCAAGCGTGGATACGTCGTGAAAGACGATATTGAGTTTTCCTACGGAAACGTTATCGCGCTTTGGGCATTGGGACTCATGTATTGACGCGCCTTTTGCCAAATTCGATCGAAATCACGTCGTGCTCTGCTTCGCCTCGTATTTCGTCCTGCTGCTTTCAGCCTTTCTCCCCCCCGGTTTTCGTCTGTCTGCTTGCTTATTCCGCGAACTTCAGTAGCTCGGCGGGCGCGTCGATGAGCGCGCCGGGGTTGTTGCTCGTAAGGTGATCGAGCGTTTGGTAGCCCCATTTCGCGCCAATGGGGAATGCGCCAGCGTTGTTCGCGACCTGCATGTCCACATCGGAATCGCCGACATACGCCAAGCGCTCAACCGGTATGCCGAGTGTTTTCGCGACGAGCGTGAGGCCTTTCGGGTCGGGCTTGCGCGGCACAGGACCATCGCCAAGCGCGAAATCCATGAGGTCAGCGAAGTAATGCTTGGTTAGAATTTGCACACCGCCGTCGTATTTGTTCGATAGCACGGCGAGCTTCATGCCGCGTGCCTTCAGCTCGGCCAAGGTGTCGAGCATGCCGTCGTACACAGTCGTTTTCTGGTTGCCCACTTCGTCGTAGCGCGCTTTCCACCAGGCGAGCGCCGCTTCGGTGGCGTTGTCATTCAGGTCTTGCGGCAGCGCTTGCAGAATAAGCGAACGCAAGCCGTTGCCGATCATGGCCAAGATTTCTTCGGTGGTGTGCGTGGGGTAGCCGAAGTGCGTGAGCGTTTCGTTGGTCACGTCGACCAGGTCGGGCAGCGAATCGAGCAGCGTGCCGTCCATATCGAACACGAACGCCTCGAGGGGTTCGTGGGTGCGAAGTAATTCCATCGCGGGATCCTTTCGTGTTGGCGCGGCTGTGCCGCGCAGGTTTTGACCGGCTCGCAGTATACCTGTCGCATTTGACGCGCGTGTGGTGGGTGTTTTCCGAAAAGGTGTCGGCATACTTGGCGGGACTGGTCGCTCGTTCGAGAAAGGGGTCGGCCTGCGGGCATGTTCGTTTGCTTGTTTGAGGGAATGCCAGTTTGTTCGGGCTCCCTTGAGACTCGTTTGCTCGAGAGGGGCCAGCTGGTCATGCGGGTTCGCCATCATGCTCGGCGGGACTGGTTCGTTTGGTGTGGTCAGCCTGCTCGGACCGTCGAGTTGCCCGGTGCGTTTTTAGGCGATTGTCGTGGGCATCGGTTGGGTTTCGTTCCGCGCATGTTCCGCCTCGCGTTCGCAGTTTTATTTGGTATCGCGCGTTGCGCCCCTTGGCCGTCGCGCGTTCCGCCTCGCGAACGCCATAAGGCTTCTGTTGCTTTCCCGCCGCACCTGGAAATCGCCGCGTGAGCATGTATTATGAATAATCGCAAAATACAACGAAGAGAAGGATGCGTTCATGCAGATTTTCGTGACCAAAGACTATCAGGAAATGAGCGAAGCCGCCGCCGACATGATTGTCGACCTGGTCGAGGAAAAACCTGGCTGCGTGTTGGGCTTGGCCACCGGCTCCACGCCTGAGGGCCTCTACGCCGAAATCGCCAAGCGCCACGAAGCCGAGGACATCGACTTCTCGCGCGTTGCAACGTTCAACCTAGACGAATACCGCGGCCTGCCTGCCGACCATGAGCAGAGCTATCACTACTTCATGCAGAAGCACCTGTTCAGCAAGATTAACGTGCGCCCCGAGAACACGCATGTGCCCAATGGCGCCAACCCCGATGCTCAGGCCGCATGCGATGCCTACGAGGCTTCCATCCTGCTTGCCGGCGGCGTTGACCTGCAACTTCTGGGCCTGGGCCACAACGGCCACATCGGCTTCAACGAGCCCGCGCCCGAATTCCCGAAGGAAACCCACTGCGTCGACCTTACGGAATCCACCATTAACGCGAACAGCCGCCTGTTCGATTCCGCCGACGAAGTGCCCCGCCAGGCATACACCATGGGCATTGGTACCATCATGGCCGCCAAGCAGGTGCTCATCGTGGTGAGCGGCGAAGACAAGGCGCAAATCGTGCGCGATGCCTTCTTCGGCCCCGTGACCCCTGAGGTTCCCGCGTCCATTCTGCAGTTCCATCCCAATGCGGTGGCTATTGTGGACGAAGCGGCGTTCTCGCTGTGCGGCGACCTTGCCGATGAAGGCTGCGGTTGCGGCGATCCCGATTGCGATTGCGACCACGACCACGAGCATGGCGAAGGCTGCGGCTGCCACGAATAGTAAACCGAGGAAGCGGCCCCTGTGGCCGCTTCTTTTTTGGGCTAGGTGGCGACATTGGCCTTTGCGCAACGTTTCGTCAAAGCGTTGATGCTGCGCGCTCGTCGCGGTTTTGGCTTCGCAGCGTGCGTTTCAACTGGTCACGATTAAATTGAGGCAGGGTTTCCTGTCTATAACGAAAGGAAGCGCGGCATGCTGAAAATTGCTGGTGCGAAAGTTTTCAAGAACGACGAATTCGTCGAAGACGATATCTTCATCGAAGGCGACCGCATCGTTGCGACCGGCGACGAGATGGGCGAGGTCATCGACGCCAAGGGGCTGCTCGCCATTCCTGGCTTGGTCGACGTGCATTCCCATGGTGCGGTGGGGCACGATTTCTGCGACGGCACGCATGAGTCGATCGACGCCATTACGCGCTACGAGGCCAGCCGCGGCGTAACCGCATGGTGCGGCACGACCATGACATTCCCCGAAGAAAAGCTCGCGGGCATTATGGAATGCGCCGCCGAGCATGTTGACGCCCCCGATGCTGCCGCGCTCGTGGGTATCAATATGGAAGGTCCGTTCATCAGCCCTGAAAAGGTGGGCGCACAAAACCCCGCCTACGTGCAGCAGTGCAATGCGGCAATGTTTTGTCGCTTGCAGAATGCGTCGGGCGGCAAAATCAAGCTTGTCGATATTGCCCCCGAGGAGCCCGGCGCGCTCGAATTCGTCGATGAAATGCACGATGCCGTGCGCATTTCCGTTGCCCATACGTGCGCGAATTACGATCAGGCGGCCGAGGCATTTCGTCGCGGCGCCAAGCATGTGACGCATTTGTACAACGCCATGCCGGGGCTGCATCACCGTAAGCCGGGCGTGATTCCTGCGGCGCTCGAGGCGGGCGCGACTCCCGAGATTATCGCCGATGGCGTGCATATTCACCCCGCCATGGTGCGCCTTGCGTTCTCGATGTTTGGTGCCGAGCGCATGATTCTAATCAGCGATTCCATGGAAGCCACCGGCATGCCCGATGGCGAATATAGTCTGGGCGGGCAGGCCGTGACGAAGAACGGCTCGCATGCCACGCTGCACGACGGTACGCTGGCTGGAAGCGCGACCGACCTGATGGGCTGCATGAAGGTTGCCGCTACTGAAATGGGCTTGCCGCTCGAGGTGGCTGTGCGCGCAGCGACGGAAAACCCCGCACGCGCGATTGGCGTGTTCGACGAGCGCGGCAGTCTCGACGCGGGCAAGGTTGCCGACGTGGTGTTGCTCAATGCCGACCTGAACGTCGCGGGCGTCATTTTGCGCGGCAAACGCATTCGCTAACTTGTTCAAAAATAGCTTCGAATGTGGCAACGATCTATGCTCGCTTGCGCGTCGATTGTGGTGCGATGCGTTGCGACCTGGGCTTTTCTAATTGCAAGTCGCTCAACTCAGGTCTATGCTCGGTCAAAATGCCACATTCGGGCACCTTTTTGCGCATATTTCTGGCACGCTGCTCTCGCGGTGCGCCCTCAAGCAAACTTGCGCCCCGCGCTCCGCTTTCGCGCGTCCGCACCGCATCGTGCTCCTTCGTGCATGGTTTTGGCTTGCCGTTTTCCACACGCGTACGTGTTCGCGCTATACTCGCTGATAGATGGCACTTTAGAAAGAGGCACTCATGAAATACGAAGAGCTCAAAGACGAAATCAAGGCCGCGATGAAGGCGCACGACAATGTGCGTCGCGACATTCTGCGCCAGGTGCACGGCGAAATCAAGAATATCGAGGTCAACGAGCGTCGCGAGGCGACCGATGCCGACGTCGATGCTATGCTCAAGCGCGTCATTAAGCAGACGAGCGAAACGCTCGAGGGCTCTATCAAAGCTGCGAACAACGACGAGCGCACGGCCATGCTGAAGGAGCAGGTCGAGATTCTTGAGGGCTACCTGCCCAAGCAGCTCGCGGGCGACGAGCTTGTGGCGCTTGTCGAGAAAACCATTGCCGATCTTGGCGCCACCACCAAGCGCGAAATGGGCAAGGTTATGGGCGCGCTTACCGCTGCCACTGGCGGAAACTTCGACAAGGCTCAGGCCGCCAAGGAAGTTGGCAGCCGTCTGTCGTAGCTGGCGCCCAACACCATCGAACAGAGTTTTAAGCATAAAGAAGCGCGGTTTTCGAATCGCGCTTCTTTGATAACGAAGCAATGCGCAAGAACCTTGCCCCAGGGCCGTTCGTGCGCTCTTTTTTGAGGTGCGACGGAAGTGCCCAATGCGGCGTATAATCGCACAAGCTTTCTGCAAACCATCTTTTGAAGGAACTGCATTTATGGCAACCGAAAAACCCGATTTCATTCCCGTTCTCATCGGCGGCGATATGAATTGCTACAGCGTCGCGCGCGCCATCCATGAGGAGTATGGCGTGAAGAGCTACGCGTTTGGTCGCTTCCCCGCGGGCGACACCATGCATAGCCGCATCGTGGAGTGCTTCTATGACGAGCATATGGACAAGCCCGAAGTGGTGTTGGCGAAGGTGAAGGAATTTGCCGCTCAGCACCCCGATAAAACGCATCTAGTGTGGGGCTGCGCTGACGTATATGCGCAGGTCATTTCTGAAATCCAGAACGATTTGCCCGAAAACTGCGTCACGCTCTACATTCAGCCCGACCTGCGCGACAAGCTCGAAAGCAAGCTGAGCTTTTACGAGATGTGCGACAAGTATGGCATTCCGTACCCCAAAACGTTTGTGGTGCGCCCTAGCGAGTGGGAACAGGGCGTGGCCGAGGCCGACCTTACCGAGGAGAAAATCGGTTTCAAATACCCCATCATCGTGAAGCCGTCTATGAGCTCAACGTATTGGGAGCACCCGTTTGACCACATGAAGAAGGTGTACACCGCGCAAAACCCCGCCGAGGCGGCGCATATTTTGGGCCTCATTTTCGGCGCGGGCTATCCCGATGAAGTGCTGCTGCAAGACATGGTTGTCGGCGAAGATTGCAACATGAACGTGCTCACCGCGTATTGCGATCGCAACTGCAAGGTGAAGCTCATCTGCTTCGGTCGCGAAGGCCTCGAGGAGCACACGCCCACCGCGCTTGGCAACCCGTGCGCCATTATCACGCAGCCCAACCCTGAGCTGCAGCAGCTCATTAAAAACTTCCTTGAGGAAATTCATTTCACGGGCTTCGCGAACTTCGACATTAAGCGCGACGATCGCGATGGCTCGTACAAGGTGTTCGAGGTAAACCTGCGCCAAGGCCGCACGAACTACCATGTGACCGCTGCCGGCCACAACCTCGCAAAGTTCGTCGTGGAAGACCGCGTGTATAAGCGTGATTTGGGTGAATGCGTCGAAAACACCAACGAGGTGTTCTGGCATTCCGTGCCGCGCAAGGTCGTTTACGATTACGTGAAAGACCCCGAGTTCGTTGAACGCGCGAAGAAGCTCGTGGCTGCCGGCAAGGAATCGATGACGTTTGATTACCCGTATGATCTGCGCTTCAACCCCATGCGTTGGGCTTGGGTGAAGATTCACGTGTTCCGTTACTTCGACAAGTTCAAAAACCCCGAAAACTATCGCTAAGTGAAAGTTGAAAGGCCAGCCCGTGCTGGCCTTTTGCATGCGCGGATGCGCGAGATGCGGTGCGGTGTCGAGGTGCGCGGGCGGCGTCGAGGTGCGCGGGCGGCGTCGTATGCGGTGCATGGTGCACGGGCGTTGTGCGCAGACGTTACGCCCCGGCGCGGGTCGGGTCGCGGCGCCCTGGCTTTCTGTGCGTTTGCTTTGGCTTGAGCCCTCGTGGCTTTGGCGATTGCCGACCCTGGTGGCTTCCGCGATCGCGCCGGAGCCAGTTGCTTCTGCGGTTGCCAATGCGGTCGTTTCCGCAATCACGCGCGTCGTTTCTTCCGCGCGCGTGCGAACAGCGGCGGCATTAGGCGTTTTAACGAAGATTCGCGCGAAGGTGCGCAAGCGCGGTAAAATTCAGATTTCAGCGATTTATCGGCTTTAATGCTGTGCCATACAAACGAAAGGTGCCCTATGTGCGGATTCGTCGGATTTACCGGTGATGTCGAAAACAAGGAGCAAGTGCTCACGAGCATGATGGACCGCATCGTCCACCGCGGTCCCGACATGGGCGATACGTTCTTCGCGCCGGGTGTGGCGTTGGGCTTCCGCCGCTTGTCGATCCTCGACCTTACGCCGGCGGGCTCCCAGCCCATGAGCAACGAAGACGGCAGCGTCGTCATCGTGTTCAACGGCGAAATCTACAATTTCATGGAGCTTCGCGGCGAGCTCGAGGCGAAGGGCTATACCTTCCATTGCGGCGCCGACACCGAGTCGCTTCTGCATGGCTACGAGGAGTGGGGCGAGGAAATCGTCGACAAGCTTCGTGGCATGTATGCGTTCGTTATCTGGGATAAGAAGAAGAATCGCCTGTTCGGCGCTCGCGATATTTTCGGCATCAAGCCGTTTTATTACTCCGAGGCCGAAGATGGCAGCGGCCTGATGTTCGGCAGCGAGATCAAGAGCTTCCTCGCGCACCCGAAGTTCCACAAGGCCGTGAACCACAATGCGCTGCGTCCGTATCTCACGCTGCAGTTCTCCGCGACCGACGAAACGTTCTTCGAGGGCGTGTACAAGCTGCCGGCCGCGCATTGCTTCACTTACGACCTGGCCACCCACACGATGGATGTGCGCCGCTATTGGGATTGCGATTTCTCGGAAATCGACAAGCCGTTCGAGGAATATGTCGACGAGCTCGATGAAATGGTGCATGAAAGCGTGAGCGCGCACCGCATCGCCGACGTGAAGGTGGGCAGCTTCCTTTCGGGCGGCGTCGATTCGAGCTACATCGCCGCATGCCTCATGCCCGACAAAACGTTCTCGGTCGGTTTCGATTACAACAAGTTCAACGAAACCAATTACGCCAAGGAACTTTCCGACAAGCTGGGCATCGAGAACTACCGCAAGATGATTTCTGCGGACGAGTTTTTCGAAGCCTTGCCCGAGATTCAGTACCACATGGACGAGCCGCAGTCGAATCTGTCGAGCGTGCCGCTGTGGTTCTTGGCGCAAATGGCTGCTGAGCAGGTTACGGTTGTGCTTTCGGGCGAAGGCGCCGACGAGATTTTCGGCGGCTATGCATGGTATGAGGACAACCCGTCGGTTGCGAAATACAAGCGCATGGTGCCGTTCGGCGTGCGCCGCGCGCTGGGCAAGGCAGCGAAGCACATGCCGTATTTCAAGGGCCATAACTTCCTTATGAAGGGTGCCGAAATGGCCGAGGAATACTTCGTTGGCCAGGCGCTCGTGTGGCCTGAGCGCGAAGTCTCGAGCGTGCTGCGCCCCGAATACGACAAGGGTGAAGGCGCTTTCGAGCTTGCCGCGCCCATTTATGCGCGCGTTTCCGATAAGAGCGAGCTCATTCGCAAGCAGTACCTCGACATGAATATGTGGTTGCCGGGCGATATTCTGCTTAAGGCCGACAAGATGTGCATGGCGCACTCGCTTGAGCTGCGCGTTCCGTTCCTTGATCGCCGTGTGATGGAATTTGCCGAGCATATTCCCGATCGCTATCGCGTGAATGAAAACGGCAACAAGCTCGTGCTGCGCCACGCCGCGAACAAGAGCCTGCCCGATGAGTGGGCGACGCGTCCGAAAGTCGGCTTCCCCGTGCCTATGATTTATTGGCTGCGCGAAGAGAAGTGGTACAACTGGGTGAAGGAATACTTCACGGCGCCGTGGGCGAGCGAGTTCTTCGATTGCGACGTGCTTATGGGATTGCTCGACGAGCACTACGAGGGCAAGGCGCAGAACCAACGCAAGATTTATACGCCGCTCGTGTTCCTTATTTGGTACAAGCGCTACTTCATCGACGAATAGCGAACGAAAGAAAGCCGCCCCGGGGCGGCTTTCTTGTTTGGGGTGGGTTGCGTGCGACGTTAGGCGCCCAGAACCTCGTGGGCAATGGCTGAGTCGCTCTTGATAGGCTCGAAGTTGTCACCGCGATGCTGCAGCTCTTCTTCGCCTTTGGCGAGAAATGCGATAACCGTGGGTTTGCCGCTTTCGTGGGCGACTTCCACGGCGCGCTTGAAGGCTTCTTCGCGGTCGTAGATGATTTCGTGCGCAACGCCTTCGGGGGTGTTGTTGGCCATCTCGGCGCAAATGTCTTCCACGCGATCGTGCGCGGGATCTTCTTCGGCGTAAATGAGCAGGTCGGCGTAGGCGCCGGCGGTTTGCGGCAGCACTTCGCGGCGCTCGTACGCCTTGCCGCCCGGAGCGCCGAAAATGGCGATGATCTGCTGACCCGGATATTCCTTCTTCAACGACTTGAACAGCGTTTCGAACGAAAGCTTGTTGTGCGCGTAGTCGACGATGGCGGTGATGGGCTCGTTTGGCGAAGCGATGATTTCCATGCGGCCAGGCACGCGTACGTGCGAAAGGCCCTGCTCAATCGCGTTCCAGCCGATGCCCAAAAGACGCGCGCACGCGATGGCGCACAGCGCGTTTTCGGCATTGAACAGGCCTGCGATGCTCAGCTTGACCGTGTGAGCGCTGGCCGAAGCATCTTCTTCGCCTGCCGCTGCGGCGAGTTTGGCGCTTTCTGCGATATCGAATTCGATGCCGCCTTTGACCGTGCGCACGTTGCTGGCGACCAAATCGGCGCTGTCGCAGTCGACGCCGACAGTGAACAACTGCGGGGCGGCTTTCGCGGCTGCCACGACCTCGTCAACGTGTTCGGTGCCAAGGTTTATCACAGCGCATTCGCATTGGTCGAAAATGCGGAGCTTGCTTTCGAAATAATCTTCGAACGTGGGGTGCTCGGCGGGCGAAATATGGTCGCGGCCGATGTTGAGGAAGCAGGCGATGTTCAGGGTGAGCCCCAGCACGCGGTCGTATTTGAGCGCCTGACTGGAAACCTCCATGACCATATGGGCGCGGCCCGAAGCCACGGTATTGGAAAGGTGGCGCCACAAATCGGGCGATTCGGGCGTCGTGTTGCAGCTCTCGAACTCCTCGATGCCGTCGTCGGTTTCGATGGAGCCAAGAATCGAGGTGCTCACCTCGGCGGCGTCCATAATGGCGTGCAGCATGTACGAGGTTGTGGTTTTGCCTTTGGTGCCCGTGATGCCCACGATGTTCAGCCCGGTGCTCGGGTCGCCATAGGCGACCTTCGATGCCGTAGCCATGGCGCGGCGCACGTCGGCGGCCACGATTGCGGGGGTGCCTGCGGCTGCGGCGGCCAAGTCGGCGGGCGCGGTTAGTTTGCCCTGCTCGTCGAGCTCGCCCTGGCACAGATAGGCGGCGGCGCCGCTTGCGATGGCGCTTTCGAGAAACGCCGGCTTGAAGCCCGCGCCTTTGCAGATGAACAGGCATGTAGCGGCGGCCTTGCGCGAATCAATCGCGACGCCGCGAATTTCGGTGGACGCGTCGCCCACGATTTCGCAGTCGGTGCCGTTGGCGCGAATCGCTTCGGCGATGGCTTGAAGTGAGACAAGGGGCGTGCCGCCAAAATCATTGGTCTGGGGCAGGGTGGTGCTCATGATGACTCCTTGTTTTCGGTGGTGCAGCTGCGAGCGCGTTCTTGGAGCGCGTCGGCTGCGGTTTCCGGGCGCTCTTTCGGTCCCGGTTTCTCGTGTGGTAAATATTCCAGCATTGTAGTCTTCTTTTGCAGGTGGGCTTGCGCCGCGCCTCCGTATTCACGCCCAAGCCAGAATCACGACCTGTTAAATGCTCGTAGCGTTTAGCAGGTGTTGCCGGCTGCTCGCCTGCTGCCCCGCTAGCGCTCCAGAATCCGCTAGGCACCTGCGATTGTGCTAAACGCTACGAGCATTTAGCAGGTTCTGGGGTTTACAATGGCCAGGTTTGAAGAATCGCCGATTCATTTTCGCGATACGGCATGCATAGAAAGATCCACTTATATGAACGCTTCCGAAAACACGTACGCCTACCCGAATGGCATCGCTGGCCCTGCTCCCGAGCCCGCTCCAGGTGACGATGCGGCCGACTCTCGCCTGCGCCGAATTATGGGCGATGATGGCATGGAGCGCCTGGTCAACGCGACGGTTATGGTGTTGGGCTTGGGCGGCGTGGGATCGAGCTGCGTTGAGGCGCTCGTGCGCGGCGGCGTGGGTCGTTTGGTGCTCATCGATCGCGATGTGGTGTCGCCGAGCAATGTGAATCGCCAGGTCATCGCGTTTCAGAGCACGATGGGCCGCCGGAAAATCGACGTGATGCGCGAAATGTGTTTGGATATCAATCCCAACGTGCACGTCGTTACCAAGCATTCGTTCGTCCTCGCCGAGACTTTCGACGAGCTGTATGCCGAGTGCCTCGAAGAGTGTGACGGTCGCATCGATTTCGTTCTTGACTGCATCGACACCATTTCGACGAAAATTGTCATTGCGGAATTCGCGCAAAAGCACGGCTTGCGCTTGATAAGCGCCATGGGTGCCGCCAATAAGCTGCAGCCTGAATATTTGCGTGCGTCTGATTTGTACGAAACCGTGAACGACCCCATTTCGCGCATCATGCGCAAGGAATGCCGCAAGCGCGGTATCAAGCATCTGCGCGTCGTGTATTCTTGCGAGCAGCCTGTGCCCGTGCCGGTGCGTGAAGGCGCTCCTCGCAGTGAGCGATCGAATTTGGGCACGGCATCGTATATGCCTCCCATGATGGGTCAAATGATCGCGGCTGAAACGCTTCGCGCCATCGCACACGTGGGGGAATTCGCCGACTAACTGGGAATATAGGCTCCATTCGAAAATCTTTCGCGCCGTTGCGTCTGGGTTGTTTGCGCCCTTTGTCCTTTGAGTGGTATAACCTTATTGGGAAAAACGTGGGGGCGCGTGCATAAAAAGAGGGGGACGCTATGACGGTCTTTGATTTGTATGACATGCATTGTCACCTGGCTTTTTCTCCCGATACTCGAGCATCGGCTATCGCGTTGCGCCAAGAGGGAATAGGCGGCATGTGCGCTACGGTGACTCCCGATGAATATCATCTGGCGTCATTGGCCTTGGCCGATGAGCTCAATCGAAATTCCAACTTCAAACTCGGTGTAGGCTTGCACCCGTGGTGGCTTTCCGACGGTTCGTGCGGCGCCGATGCGGTTGATAAGCTCGTTGCCTACGCTGCCGAAACGCGCTTTATTGGCGAAATCGGTCTTGATTTTGCGCCCCGTCGTGCCGAAAGCGCCCAACTGCAGCGCACGGTGTTCGCGCGCATTGCCGCGGCGTCGAGGGGCAAAGTGCTCTCGTTACATGTCGTGAAAAGCGTGGGCGTGGCGCTTGATCTCATGGAAAGCGTGGGGCTCGTGGCTCCTGGTGCGCCGCAGGGCCCTCAAAACCCGCAGGGTACCGCGGTGATTTTCCACTGGTTCTCTGGTTCGGGTGTCGAGCTTGCGCGCGCCATCGAATGCGGCTGCTATTTTTCCATCAATCCTCGCATGCTTTCCACTAAGCGCGGCCGCGCGTATGTGCAGCAAATCCCTGAAGAAAAATTGCTGCTTGAAAGCGACCTGCCGCCCGCCGCGGGCGCGGAATTCAACGCTCGAGAAGTGCGCGCGCTGCTGGAAGCGTCCCTCGAGCATATGGCAGAGCTGCGCAGGTGCCGCCTCGATTCACTGAAGGAGAAAGTGGCGGCTAACAGCCGCGCTCTTCTCGAGGGATAACCAAGCCTGTTGTGGGGCCGCTGGCATAAAATCATCGCTGGTTTCCGCGGCGCTTTCAATATACTCAGTATGAGGGATTATTCAGGAAACCGCGCTGCGTAAGGGGTCGCTATGGCATTCGTCGAATTTAAGGATGTGCGTAAGATCTATACCATGGGCGAAGTGCAGGTGGCTGCCGTCGATGGCATGTCTTTCGAAATCGAGCAAGGCGAACTCGTGGTGGTCGTCGGCCCCTCTGGCTCAGGCAAAACGACCCTGCTTAACATGATGGGCGGCATGGATTCATGTACATCGGGTTCTATTACGCTCGATGGCGCCCGCGTCGATCAGTTTGATGAAAAGCAGCTCACCGATTACCGTCGTTACGATATCGGCTTTGTGTTCCAATTCTATAACTTGGTGCAAAATCTTACCGCGCTCGAAAACGTGGAGCTTGCGAGCCAAATTTGCCGCAATCCTCTTCCGCCTGCCGACGTGTTGACCCAGGTGGGGCTCGCGCATCGCATGGACAACTTCCCCGCGCAACTCTCGGGCGGCGAACAGCAGCGTGTGGCCATTGCCCGTGCCATCGCGAAAAACCCGAAGCTCTTGCTGTGCGATGAGCCCACGGGCGCACTCGATTACAAAACGGGCAAGGCCATTTTGAAGCTGTTGCAAGACACGTGCCGCGAAACGGGGCGCACGGTGGTGCTCATTACGCACAATTCCGCGTTCTGCGCTATTGCCGACCGCGTGATTCATGTGAAAGAAGGAAAAGTCGAGCGCATGGAGCTCAATGCCCATCCGCAAGCCGCCGAAACGGTTGAGTGGTAAGCATGGCGAGCGCATTCGGAAAAGATCTGCGGCGTTCTATCACCCATTCGTGGGGCCGCTTTTTGGCGATTGCGATTATCGCCGCACTTGGTGCGGGCTTTTATGCCGGCCTGCGCATGACGGGGCCCGACATGCGCCTTGCGGGCGACGAATACTATGACGGCACGAGTTTGGCCGACATGCGCGTGGTTTCGACGATTGGATTCGATGAGGCGCAAATCGACGCGTTGCGCGATGTGGAGGGCGTTTCGGCTGTTATGCCCGCTCGCGAAGCCGACGCCATTTCAGAATTGGATGGCGTGCAATATACGCTGTGCTTCCAGTCGCTTGATGTTGACGCTGCCCAGGCGAGCACGTGCGACGATGGCTTTACCGTGCAATCGAGCGACGATTCGTATTTGAACAGGCCTGTCTTGAAGAGCGGCACCTGGCCCACGAAAAGCGACGAGTGCCTGCTTTCTTCTGACACGGTGTGGCAGACCGATGTGCATATCGGCGACAAGGTGCGCCTTATCGAGGGCACGCAAGATTTGGATGACAACTTCGCCGAGCGCGAGTTCACGGTGGTCGGCTTCGTGAATTCGTCGTATTACACGTGCTCGACTAACGTGGGTTCGACGTCGCTTGGAAGCGGCCGTCTTACGAGCTTCGTGTTCGTTCCCGATTCGGCCTTCGCTGACGATTATCCCATTACCGAAGCGTTCATCGCGGTCGATGGTGCGCGCGACTTGCCATGGGCAAGCGATGCCTATCAGGCGAAAGTCGACGAAGTAGCCAATCGCATCGACGCGATTGCCGACGATTTGAAGGCATCGCGCATCGAGGGCCTGCAGGCCGACGCCCAGGCCACGCTCGATGAAAAGCGTGCGGAATACGAGCAGAAGAAGACCGACGCGCTCGCGCAGCTCGACGATGGCCAGGCGACGCTCGACGATTCTAAGGCGCAGCTCGATTCTGCGGCCGTTGAGCTTGAATCGGCGAAGGCGACCATTGCTCAAAGCGAATCGCAGTTGGCAAGCGGTCGCGCCCAGTATGAGTCGGGTGTGGCCGAACTCGCCGACCAGCGTTCGCAAGCGCAAGCGGCATTGGCTCAGGCTCAGGCGTCGATTGACGAAGGGTGGGCGAAATACCACGCCGCCATGCAGACGCGTGAAATGCTGAACAATAAGCTCTCCGAGGCGCAAAGGGGCCTCGTCGAGGTAAACGATGGCCTTGCGAAGGTCGCGGCCGGAATTGAGCAGGCGCAGCAGGCGATTGATGGGTTGCAGGTGGCGATTGCGGGCGTGAAAGCGCAAATCAAGGCGCTTGATCAGACCGACCCCGCTTACGAGAAAACGAAAGCGCAGCTCGAGGCGCAAAAGACAGCTCTTGAACAGCAGTTTGCCCAAGCCCAGACGTCCTTGCCACAGCTCCAGCAGCAGCAAGCGCAGCTTGAATCCCAGAAAACCGAAATCGAGGCGGGCATCGCTCAGCTTCAGGCGGGCATCGCTCAAATCGACACAGAAACTGCGGGCGTGCCTGAGCAACTTGCGGTGGGCGAGCAGGAACTTGCTGCCCAGAAGGCTGCGGCCAACCAGGGCTTCGCGAGCGGCCAGGCCTCGCTCGATGCCGCGGCGGCGCAGTTTGCCCAAGGCCAGGCGCAGCTTGATGAGGGCCGCGCTCAGCTCAAAAGCGGCCAGGCCGAATATGCCGATGGTTTGTCGCAGTGGGAAAACGGCGCGGCCGAGCTTGCTGATAAGCGCGCCCAGGCCGAGGCCGAATTCGCCGACGCCGAAGCGCAGCTCGCCGACGCCCAAGCCGAGGTGGACGACATTGCCACTATGGATGCCGACGTGTATGCGCTCGATTTGAAGAAGAACATCGGCGCCGAAAGCTTCCGTTCCGACGCGGGACGCATTGATCAAATTGCCCAGGTGTTCCCACTGCTGTTCTTCCTTGTGGCCGCTTTGGTTTCGCTTACGACTATGACGCGCATGGTCGATGAAGAGCGCGTGCTTATTGGCACGTTTAAGGCGCTTGGCTATTCCAATGGACGCATCGCCTCGAAGTATTTGGTGTATGCCATGGTTGCCAGCGGCGTGGGCTCAATCGTGGGCATTGCGCTGCTGTCGCAATTTTTGCCGTGGTTCATCATGAATGCGTACGCGATTATTTATGTTGTGCCGTGCAGGCCTACGCCAATCGACCCTGCTCTGTTCTTGCTGGCAGCGGGCCTTTCCGTGGGCATCACGGTTGCGGCAACGCTGTTCGCTGCGATGGCCACCCTGCGCGAAAAGCCGGCAGCCCTTATGCTGCCCCGCGCGCCGAAGGCCGGCAAGCGCATTCTGCTCGAACGTATTCGTCCGCTGTGGAGCCGCATGT
>NZ_CDRRGL010000023.1:0-19768 GCF_977041755.1 Slackia sp. | reverse complement strand
TTCGCAGCTGTTTCTTCTGCTCATATTCCATTTGACTTATGAAGGGATGCTATGTCTCGTTCACGTACAAGAAAAAGCTCTGCCCGCCGTACCCCGCGCATTTTGCCGCAAGGCGTTCTGAAAATGTCGGGCGCTGGATACGGCTTTGTGCAGACTTCCGAAGGGGAGTTTTTTATTCCCGCCTCAAAAACGGCTGACGCCTTTGATGGCGATGTGGTGGAAGTCGCTCGCATTCACGATGGCGAGCGCGATGACGGCTTTGACGACAGGCTTCGCGGGCGTGTGGTTCGCGTGGTCGGCCGCGCGCATGAAACGGTTGTCGGGCGATATGAAATCGCCGAACCCTTTGGGGTCGTTGTTCCCGAAGACCCGCGCATCAAGCATGACATCTTCACTTTGCGCAGCGATGCTCCCCATGTGAAAGATGGCGACATCGTGCGCGTGCGCATGATCTCGTTCCCGTCGCGGCGAGAGCCCGCGCAGGGCGTGGTAGAGGAAGTGCTTGGGCATGAAGGCCAGCCCGGGGCCGATGTCGAGCTCATTATTGCTCGCCATAAACTGGCAACCGCGTTTTCGGCAACGTCGCTTGCCGAAGTGGAAGGTGCTGCAGTCGATGCCGATGCCGCCTTCAACAGCGGACGCTATGTCGATTTGAGAAGCGAGCTCGCGTTCACGGTCGACCCTGACGATGCGAAAGATTTCGACGATGCCGTAAGCGCGGCGTGCGTTTGGCTCGATGCCCCCGCAACGCTTCGTTGCGCCCATAAGGCGCTTGTCGCCAAAGGGGACCGCCTTGAGCCGGGATTTGCATGCGCGCTGGACGATGCCTCTTCGACTGCGGGCGCGCGTTTCTTCATCCTGGGCGTGCATATTGCCGATGTTTCGCACTACGTTCCCTGGAATTCCCAGGTCGACCTCGAGGCTCGTGAACGCGCGACGAGCGTGTATTTGGTCGATCGCGTGTTGCCCATGCTTCCCGAAGCGCTTTCGAACGATGTGTGCTCGCTGCGGCCTCACGAAGAGCGTCGCGCGATGAGCGTCGAGATGCTCATCGATGAAAAGGGCTTTGTTCGAGACGTGCGCATAACGCCGTCGGTCATCAAGTCGAAAGCGCGGCTTACGTATGGCGCCGTGCAGGTTTCCCTTGACGCTTTGCGGGCGGGCGATTCGCAGGCGGCGGTTGCGGCCCTGCGGCCTATGGCTGGCGCCTTCTCCGAAGACATTGCGCAATCGATTGGCGTTTTGCACGAAATCGCTCAGGCGCTCCATGCCAATCGCGTACGTCGCGGGGGCATGGATTTCGAGAGCGAAGAGGCTAAGGTTCGCCTGAACGATGAAGGCGCGCCCGTCAGCGTGGCCATTCGCCGGAAAACCGACGCGACGGCGCTTGTCGAAGAGGCCATGATCGCCGCCAACGAAGCGGTTGCCCGATTCCTGCGCGATGCGGGAATCCCGTCGATTTTCCGCGTGCATGAGCCGCCGTCATCGGGCGATTTGGCCGAGCTTGTGCCAATTCTTCAAGAATTTGGCTACGACAGGCATGTGTCGCTTGCGAATTTCAAGGCAGGCGATCCGTTTGCCATCCAGCAGGTGCTCATCTTCGCGCGTGGGCGCAGCGAGGAATTCCTCGTGTCGTCGCTCGTGGTGCGCGCCATGAAGCGCGCGGTGTACGTTGATTCGTGCGAGGGGCACTTCGGGCTTGCGAGCACCGCGTATACTCATTTTACGAGCCCCATTCGCCGGTACCCCGACCTTATGGTGCATCGCATGCTGAAGGTGGCGCTTTTCGGCCGCACGGGTGAGACCTCGGGTTTGGAATCGGCCCTGGCGCGCATTGCCGACCACGCTTCGACGGCAGAACGCACCGCCGAAGAGGCCGCGCGCGAATCGCAGGAGCTTAAGCTGTTCGAGCTGCTCGAACAGCGCATTGGCGATGAGGTCGATGGCATGATTTCGGGCGTTATGGCCCAAGGCTTCTTCGTGCGTCTGGCCGATACGTGCGAAGGCTTCGTTTCGCTGCGCGATACCGGGGAGTACTTCGTGCTCGACGCGGCGCGGCGCGTGCTGTTCGGTTCCGATTCGGGCGTGGTTTATCGCTTGGGAACGAAGGTGCGCGTGCGCATTTCGTCGGTGTATCCCTATGCCCGCCGCGCCGACTTCGACCTCGTGCGCCGCATTGGCCCCAGGCTCGTCGCCCGAAAGTAATGCGCTGTTTCTGGCGCGCCTTTTCTCTTCACGACGGCGCGGTATACTCAAGGTTCGCAATATCGTAGGGAAGGGGCCATCGTGCTTTCTGAGGAATCGCTTTCTCATATGTGCGCGCCGCGCGTTTTGCACCGTGGGCGCTCAATCGCCGCAGGCGGGCGCTCGGTATACGATCGCCGCGTGCGCTACGATGGCGAGTTGACCATCGTCAACGCGGTCGTGGCTTCCCAGACGAGTTCAACCGAAGGCTACCGCGTTATGGTCGAGCTCAATGAGGGCGCCGATTTCGTCGAAGATTATTCCTGCACGTGTCCGGCGGCGTTTCAGTACGACGGCATGTGCAAGCATGCCGTGGCGCTCGCGCTCGACTATGTGGCCCGTTCCGATAGCTATGCGGGCTTTCGCCGCGACCGTTCTGCCGTATCTTCCGACTGCATTGCCGCGTTCATGGAGCGCGCCGAACGCCTCGAGCGTGACGACACGCCCGATGGAAGCGTCGATTTGCTGTGCGATTTCACCGTGGAATACGGCGAATGGTCCATGGGGTTGCGCGTGGCGACCGACGATGCGACGTACATCGTGAAGAACATCTCAGATTTTTGCCGCCGCCTCGACGAGGGCACGTTTTTCGAGTATGGAAAGAAGCTCGCATTCACCCACGTGCCCTCGCGTTTCACGGAGCGCGGTCGCGCGATAGTCCAGCTCGTCGCGGGCATTGTCGATGCTCAGCGCCGCACGGCGCCGCTTTCCTCGTGGCGATATGCGGCCCCGAGCATTGGCCGCACCATGTCCCTTTCCGAAAGCGATATGGTCGATGTGCTTTCGGTTCTGGCGGGCGAGACGTTTTCCATCAAAGGCGCCGATGGCATTGCGCCGAGCGTGGCGCGCGTGCGCGTGGTCGACGCCGACCCCGAAATCGCGCTTGCGGTGCGGCCCTCGTCGAGGGGCGGCTTTACCGTTGAGCGCGGCAGCCGCATTTGGCTTGCGGGCCGCGGCTCGAAGCTTTTCGTGTGGCTCGGCGGCAGCGAATTCTATCGATGCTCGAACGACTTCATGAAGTGCGCCGATTTTCTGCGCGGCGTCTACGGAAGCGAGGAAAACCGCCCCTTTGTGGCCGAGCGCGACATGCCGCTTTTCTGCGCGACGGCGTTGCCTGCGATTGAGAAGCGTTTGCGCGTCGACCTTCCTTCCGATATCGACAAATACCGCCCCGTCACCTGCTCGCTCGAGTTCTTTTTCGACAAAGACAAAACGAGCGTGACCATGCGCGCCCAAGCCGTGTATGGCGCGATTCGTTACGATTTGGTGGGTGAGCTCACCGATCGGCCCGAACCTGAGGGAGTTGTGCTTCCCGTGCGCGATGTGAAACGCGAGGCGAAGGCTCGCTCTCTTGCCGCACGCTATTTCGGCGCGGGCGCATCGCTCGCGCTTTCCGATGGAGACGCCGTGGGCGCGCTGCTTTTCGGCGGGCTTGTGGAATTCCGCGAAGCGGGCTCGGTGTTCACCACGCCCGCGTTCGACCGCCTCATTCGCGATGTGAAGCCGCGCGTCACCATGGGCGTGTCGCTCTCGGGCAACCTGATCAACCTTGTGGTCGATGCGGGCGATTTGCCGGCGTCGGAGCTTTCGGCGCTGCTTTCGAGCTATCGACGCCGCAAGCGCTACCACCGCCTGCGTTCGGGCGCATTCATCGATCTGAAGGAAGCCGACCTCTCTCAGCTCGATCGCCTTGCGGGCGATTTGGGTCTTACGGCGCGCGAGCTTACGAGCGGGCAGGCGCTTTTGCCAGCATACCGCGCGTTCTATTTGAACGAGGAAGCGAACCTTGAGCGCGACCGAAGCTTCCAGGAATACATCGACCACTTCAAGGCCGTGAACGAGGCCGATTATGCTGTGCCGCCAACGCTTGCGGGGGTGCTCAGGCCCTATCAGGAGTCGGGCTTCCGCTGGCTTTCGGCGCGCTGCGATGCCGATTTCGGGGGCGTTTTGGCCGATGAGATGGGTTTGGGCAAGTCGCTGCAGCTCATTTCCCTTCTTTTGGCCCGCCATGTCGAACGGCAACCGGCCCCGAGCCTTATCGTGTGTCCAGCGTCGCTTGTGTACAACTGGACGGCCGAATTCGAACGGTTCGCGCCCGAGCTTTCCGTGGTTGCCGTGGCCGGTGGCGCGCAAGAGCGCCGAGCTGCGCGCCTCGAGGCGTTCGGCGGCCATCGACGCGTTGACGTGCTGGTCACCTCGTATGACCTGCTTCGCATCGATATCGATGATTGGTCGAGCCGACGCCTCTTCATATGCGCGCTCGACGAGGCGCAATACATCAAAAACCCCGCGGCGCTCACGACGCGCGCGGTGAAAAGCCTCAAGGCCGACCACAGGTTCGCCCTCACGGGCACGCCTATGGAAAACCGCCTTTCGGAGCTGTGGAGCATTTTCGACTTCCTCATGCCTGGGCTGCTGGGGCCCTATGCGCGCTTCCGCGAGCGTTTCGAGTCTCCCATCGTGGGCGGCGACGATGCGGTGGCTCGCCGGCTGCAGGCAATCGTCGCTCCCTTCATGCTGCGCCGCTTGAAGGCCGACGTGCTCACCGATTTGCCCGATAAGCTCGAATCGGTGGTGTATGCGAACATGGATGTCGAGCAGAGGAGGCTCTACGACGCGCACGAGCAGCGCCTTCGCGAAGAGCTTACCGCGCAGCGCATGTTCCGCAAAGAACGAGAAGCGGCCCGCGCCGCGGGAAAGCCTGTGTCAACCGTCGAGGTGCTCGCCGAAATCACGCGCCTGCGCCAGCTGTGCTGCGACCCGCGTTTGGTGTACGAGGACTACCGCGGGCCTTCCGCCAAACTCGATGCGATCGTCGATTTGGTTTCGTCTGCCGTGGAGGGCGGGGAAAAGACGCTCGTGTTCTCGCAATTCACGAGTTTCCTTGAGCTCATTGCCGAGCGGCTGCGTAAGGCGGGCATCGCGCATTATTCCATCACGGGCGCTACGCCGAAGAAGGAACGCGTGCGGCTCGTCGATGCGTTCAATGAAGACGACACGCCGGCGTTCCTCGTATCGCTGAAGGCGGGCGGCACGGGTTTGAATCTTACGGGCGCGTCGGTCGTGATCCATGCCGACCCGTGGTGGAACGCCGCGGCGCAAAGCCAGGCAACCGACCGCGCTCATCGCATTGGGCAAACGCGCGTGGTGAGCGTCGAGAAGGTCGTGGCGAAAAACACGATCGAGGAGCGCATCGTGCGTCTGCAGCAAACGAAAAGCGAACTCGCCGACCAAGTTGTGGGCGCGGGCGGGGTCTCGCTCGCATCGCTCGATGCCGACGATTTGTACGAGTTGTTGCAGGGGTAGGGGCTGTTTCCTTAATCTGCATGACACTCCATGAACGCATCGAACGGTATAATGGCGCGAGCTGCCGCGTTTTTCGGCGGCGCGAAGCACGAATGAGAGGTGGCGCGTGGCGCGCGAAAAGAAGCAAATCGCGAAAAACCGCAAGGCTTTCCACGATTACGAAATAATTGAAACGTTTGAGGCGGGCATCGCGCTCACGGGTACCGAGGTGTGCTCGCTGCGCGAGAACAACTGCCAGCTTACCGACTGCTTTGTGCTCATTCGCAAGGGCGAGGCGTGGCTCAATGGGCTGCACATCTCGCCGTATTCGCATGGCAATTTGAACAATCCCGACCCCGACCGCAAGCGTAAGCTGCTGCTTCATCGCAAGCAAATTCGCTATTTAGAGCAGAAAACGCGCGAGGCGGGCCTGGCGATTGTCCCCATTGGGATTTACTTCTCGACAAATGGCTTGGTGAAGCTTGAAATCGCGCTCGCTCGAGGCAAGAAGCTGCACGATAAGCGCCAGGCGATGGCGGAACGCGACTCCAAGCGCGAAATCGCTCGCGCGCTGAAGATGCGTTCTCGTTAATTGGCAAGGTGCCCTGCGGGGCTTGAACAGGGGGTTCATACATGGGTATTTTCAGGAAAGCAACTCGCTTGGGCGGTCGCGTGGCGAAAAACGCCGCAAGGCAAATCGTCATGCCCGAAGACGAGAAGTCCAAGAAGGGCAAAGACGGCAAGGCGGCCGAGCCGGCAGTGCCGCAGCATTCCGACGCCGAATACGATGAGCTGCAGGAGAAATACAATGCGCTCATGACCGAAAAGTGGAAGGAATACTACAAAACCAGCTGCGACGGCGAGTGCGAGACGTGCGAGTACTACGACTGGTGCCCCGATGATTTCGACGGCGTGTTCGAAGATGAAGCTCCCGCCGAAGACGCGAAGGCTGCGTCTGCTGAAGCTGCCGAAAAGGCCGCCGAAAGCGCGGAGACCGACGAGGCTGCCGAAACCGAAGAAGCCGATGGGGCCGCCGAGGTCGAGGCCGAAGAGGAAAACGACGTCGAGCTCACTGACGAGGAGCGTGCCGCGAAGGCTGCCGCCGAGGCGTATTACGAAGACGGCTGCGATGGCGACTGCGATAACTGCGAGCACTACGACTGGTGCCCGGCTGAAGAGGAAGACGAAGACGACAAAGTCCTTTTCAAGGGCGTTACGCAGGGCGACGTGAAGAATGCGGCCAAGGGCGGCGTCGAGCTTGCGCGCGAGACCGCGCTCGCCGCGCGCGATTTGAAAGAGGCCCTCGACGACATCACGGGCGGCATGAACCTCAAGGAACTGTTGAAATAAGGTTTCAGGAGCGTGTCGGCATTTGACATTGGCCGCCGCCTCGTTACAATAGGTTTTCCGCTGGGGCAACCTGGCATGGTGCTTGACAAAAGCATATCGCATGGTGGACAGCACCCTCGGTGCCCGCGCGGCACGCATTTGGGGGCGACTGGTTTCGACATGGTACGTTTGAACTGAGGAGCAGGTCGTGGTCTCCTCGCCACGTTAAACAGGGGTAAAGTCAAGTTAATTGGCAAAAAATCTTATCAGAGCGCTCCTGCGCTCGCCATGGCTGCTTAATAGCACCTGGCACGTCAACCTCGGGTTGTCCCCGACTCGAGCGCGACGTCATTTCAGGGGACTGCTTCAAAGCACGTAGTCTGTATGGCTTTGGAAAAGAAAGAACGGGCTAGGAAGATCGACGTTGGTTCGCGAACCGACATCTTCCGAAATTCGATCGCGGAATAAGCTTGTAGAGCCTGAGCAAGAACGTAGTATGGACCGGAGTTCGATTCTCCGCGCCTCCACCAGAATCAATCAACGCCGTTCTTTTGAGCGGCGTTTTTTGTGGATGCCCGTAAGGGTTGGGCGTTTTGAGTGTTGGGTAAAATGGGCTTCTGACGTGCGCTCTCGTACTTTTAAGGCGACATGCGCCCGCTTAGTCACCGTTTTGCCGCACGTTTTGGACGCCGTTATCCATGTGCGTGCCAATGCGCGTTTTGCAGTTCATGCGATAGGCTTTATTATGGAAATGGCAATTGCTTGGTAACGAGCGACGTTATTCAGCCCGGGGTACATAAGCTGGGCATTGATTAAAAAGAGGACGCATGACCGTTTCTTCTGACAGAGTACTATCAAACAGGCCGTTTAATGACGCCCCCATCGGCATCTTCGATTCCGGTTTTGGCGGCCTTACGGTGGCGCGCGAAATCGCCAAGGAGCTGCCCGAGGAATCCATCGTATATTTCGGCGATACGGCGCGATGCCCCTATGGTCCTCGCAGCCAAGATGAGGTCGACGGCTTCGTGCAGCAAATTTGCGCATGGCTCGTCGGCCGTGACGTGAAGCTGCTCGTCATCGCGTGCAATACCGCGACCGCCGCTGGTCTTGAGCACGCGCAGCAGCGTTTCAGCATTCCCGTGATCGGCGCTGTTATTCCTGGTGCTCGCGCCGCCGCGCGTGCGACGAAAAACCGCCGTGTGGGCGTTATCGCCACGAAAGGCACGGTTGAATCGGGCTGCTATCCGCAGGCTATTCGCAATATCGATGCGGGCATTACGGTGTTTTCCACGGCCACGCCGAAGTTCGTCGACATCGTCGAGCAGGGAATTCGCATGTCGAGGGGCCCCATCGAAGACCTCACGAGCCTTGCGAGCAAAGTCTACATTCGCCCCGCGTTCCAAGAGATTGCTCGCGACTACTTAGAGCCGCTGCGCCGCTGCAAAATCGACACGCTCGTGCTTGGTTGCACGCATTACCCCATGCTCAAAGCGCTTATCGGCGGCGTTATCGGCCATAATGTGCTGCTCGTCTCTTCCGCCGAGGAAATGGCGAAAGAGGTGCGCGAGACGTTGAGCATGCGCGGCGAGCTTGCGCATGAGGGCAATATCGCTAAGCATGAGTTCTTCACCTCCGCGCCGAATTTGGATGAATTCCAGTCGTTTGGGTCTCGCGTGTTCAGCGAACCCATCGAGCGCCCGACCCATATCGATCTTTCTCGCTTATAATCTGAAGGCCGACATTGCGTCGGCCTTTTCTGTATGTATGCGGGCTTGCCCGCTTGATAGGAGGAAACCATGCTTGCTAACAGGGCAAACGATCGCGACGATCGCGCGATGCGCGACGTGAAGCTTACGCGCGGCATTATGAAGAACGCCAACGGCAGCTGCCTTGCCGAATTCGGCGACACGCGTGTGCTGTGCACCGCGACCATCGAAGACCGTGCGCCAGCCTGGCGCAAAGGCTCGGGCAAAGGCTGGCTCACGGCCGAATACGCCATGCTTCCCGCTGCGGGCAACAAGCGCACGCGCCGCGAGACGAACGGCCGCAATGGTCGCAGCATGGAAATCGAGCGCCTCATTGGTCGCAGCCTGCGCAATGTGTGCGACTTGAACTCCATGGGCGGCGAGGTGACCATGACCATCGACTGCGACGTGCTGCAGGCCGATGGCGGCACGCGCACGGCCGCCATCACGGGCGCGTGGGTCGCGGCCTATGATGCGTTCGAGATGTGGAAGACCGCAGGCCGCATTAAGACGAACCCCTTGTTTGGCCAGGTTGCCGCCATCAGCGTTGGTTTGGTTGAAGGCCGCCTCATGCTCGACCTCGATTACGAGGAAGATTCGAACGCCGAAATCGACATGAACGTCGTGATGAACGCGAAGGGCGAGATTGTCGAGATTCAGGGCACCGGCGAGCAGGTGAGCTTCTCGCGCGACCGTTTGAACGAGTTCTTGGATGTGGCTGAAGAGGGCATCAAGGTGCTGCTGGCCGCCCAGAAAGATGTGCTTGGCATCGAATAGCAGGAAAGCGGCCGCATGCGGGATTTGTGGCGCACGCGTTTTTGTTCGCGGAATGGAGTAGAAGAGAAATGAAAGTCGTCATTGCAACCAACAATAAGCACAAGGTTGAAGAAATCGAAACCGCGCTCGACTTTCCGGGCTGGGAGTTTCTGACTCTGTCGCAGGTTGAGTCGTATCCCGAGCCCGAGGAAGACGCCGATACGTTCGTCGGCAATGCGCTCATCAAGGCTCGCGCCGCCCACGAGGCCACGGGCATGGCCGCGCTCGCAGACGATTCGGGGCTCGTGGTCGATGCCCTCGATGGCAGGCCGGGCGTGTACTCGGCGCGCTATGCGGGCACGCATGGCGACGATGCCGCGAACAACGCCAAGGTACTCGCCGAACTTGAGGGTGTGCCCGACGAGCAGCGCACGGGGCGCTTCGTGTGTGCGCTCGCATTCATCAACGAGGCGGGAGACGAAACGACGGTCGAGGGCACGGTCGAAGGCCGCATTGGGCACGAGCTGCGCGGCAGCGAGGGCTTTGGCTACGACCCCATGTTCATGCCCGAGGAGTTTGGTTTTGAACGCTCGCTCGCTGAGGTTTCCCAAGACGAGAAAAACGCCATCAGCCATCGTGGCAACGCACTGCGTATCCTGCGCGCGAAGCTCGCGGAGTAAGCGAGGCCGCCGACCTGTTAAATGCTCGTAGCGTTTAACAGGTTTTCGAGCCTGCGACGGCATCTTTGGCAACGGTCGAATAACGTTTCGCCAGCAGGCGTATTTGCGGGCGTGCAGCGCTATACTTGAGACGAGCGTTGGCAGGGGATTGTCGCCAGCGCACATAAGAAGGAGGTTTTTGCCATGAAGAACATTCTCGTCGCCTATGACGGCTCTGAGACCTCGAAGCGCGCAATCGACACCGCCGCCGACCTCATCGCGCCCGACGCCCGCATTCATCTCGACATCGTGAACGTGGTCTCCATTCCCATGCTTTCCGATGATCAGGCTTCGAGCTTCGCCGCGATTTTGGATCTTATGAAATCCGACGCCGAAGAGGTGCTCGCCGACGCTTTGAATCAGTTCGAAGGCAGGCATCAGCAAAACGGCGTTGACACGCTGCTTGTTTTGGGAACCGACGTCGCATCGGAAATCGCCAAGCTTATCGAAAAGAATGGCTACGACATGGTGGTTATCGGGTCGCGCGGGCTTTCTGGCATGAAGCAGTATCTGGGCAGCGTGAGCCACAAGCTGCTCGGCGCAACCAAGGTGCCTGTGCTCGTTGTGAAATAATGCCGCAAATCAGGTAAAACATATCATGCGCAGGAAGGCTTCGCCTATGGCGAGGCCTTCCTCTTTTTCTGTCCCGCTGCGTTTACAATGTGCCCGCAGGCAAAGAATGGAAGGAAGCACCATGAAGAAGCTCTTCAGCGAATTCAAGGAGTTCATCAACCGCGGCAACGTGATGGATTTGGCCGTTGCGGTCATCATCGGCGGCGCATTCACGTCCATCGTTACCGCGCTCACCACGAGCATCATCAACCCGCTCATCTCGGTTATCGCAGGCGGCGGCGCCGACACCATTTCGGGCCTCGTTGTTCCCGGCACCGACATCGACTTCGGTGCGTTCATCAGCGCCTGCATCAATTTCCTCATCGTTGCTTTCGTTGTGTTCCTGCTCGTGAAAGCGGTGAACAAGGCTCAGGATTTGGGTAACAAGCTTACGGGCAAGGAAGAAGAAGCCTCCAAGGCTGCGCCCGTGTGCCCGTATTGCTTGGAGGAAGTCAAGGAAGGCGCCACACGTTGCCCGCATTGCGCTGGCGTATTCGACGCGCCCGCCAAAGCCAAGTAGGCTTACTGGACTGAAAACGCCGCAAGCAAACGGTGCGGAAAGCGCCTCGACGGGAGGCGGCGGCTGAAGGTTGCGATCCGCGGTGGTGATTGCGCGTTGTGCAGCAGTCGGAACTAAACGCTTCGGCGGAACGCTGAAATCGAAAGCTGCGACCGGTCGCTTCGATCGACGTTGAAGCTGGAAGCTGCGCCGGACGCTGGAAGCAAATGCTTCGGCTGAACGATTGAGCCGAAAATTGCGATCGACCGCTGCGGCGGAGGGCTGCGACCGCTTACCGACGCGGTTTGCAAAAACCTTGTGAAGCTGCGCATATGCGCAAAATAGTCGGTCTCGAAAACGTGCGCGTTATGGTAAACTAACCGAGCTTGTGCGCCGAAAGGTGCCAGGTCCCGTTCGGAAAACCGAGCGGGTTTGTATCTGTAGGCCCCCGAGACATGTTGAGTTCAACCACCATGACGAAGGGTCCCTGTACTTGAAAGGGGTCCGTTTTGACCGAAATCAAGAACACGAATGTCATCGATTTCGAGGACATCTCCGACGACGAGATGAACGCGATGATCGATGGCACCCTGACCGAGTTCGACGAAGGCGATCTGGTCAAGGGCACTGTCGTGAAAATCGAGCATGACGAGTGCTTGCTCGACATCGGCTTCAAGAGCGAGGGCGTTATCCCTGCTCGCGAGCTGTCTATCCGCAAGGATGCCGATCCCTCCGAGATCGTTGCCCTGGGCGACGAAATCGAGGCTCTTGTTCTTCAGAAGGAAGACAAGGACGGCCGCCTGATCCTCTCCAAGAAGCGTGCTGAGTACGAGCGCGCTTGGATCAGCGTCGAAGAGAAGTTCAAGGCCGGCGAGACCGTCACCGGCGAGGTTATCGAAGTCGTCAAGGGCGGCCTCATCCTCGACATCGGCCTGCGTGGCTTCCTGCCTGCTTCCCTCGTTGACCTTCGCCGCGTGAAGGATCTCGACGCCTACCTGGGCACCGAAATCGAAGCTCGCGTCATCGAGATGGACCGCAACCGCAACAACGTCGTGCTGTCCCGCCGCGTGCTGCTCGAGGAAGGCCGCAAGAACGAGCGCGCCGAAATCCTCTCCAAGCTCGTCAAGGGCATGCGCCTCAAGGGCACCGTTTCCTCCATTGTCGACTTCGGCGCCTTCGTTGACCTGGGCGGCATCGACGGTCTGGTTCACATCTCCGAGCTGTCTTGGAACCATGTCAACCACCCCTCCGAGGTCGTCAAGGTTGGCGACGAGGTTGAGGTTGAGGTTCTCGACGTCGACCTGCAGCGCGAGCGCATCTCGCTCGGCCTGAAGCAGACCACCGAGGATCCGTGGCTGAAGCTCATCGAGAGCTACCCCGTGGGCACCATCGTTGATGGCAAGGTCACCAAGGTTGTTCCGTTCGGCGCCTTCGTCGAGCTCGGCAACAACGTCGAAGGCCTGGTTCACATCTCCGAGATGGCTGCCAAGCACATCGACACCCCGGCGCAGGTCGTCAAGGTCGGCCAGGACGTCAAGGTCAAGGTTATGGACATCAACCCCGACCGTCGTCGCATCAGCCTGTCCATGAAGGCTGCTGCTCACGACCTGGGCTTTGAGGTCGAGGTCGACGAGACCATCCAGGCTCCCGAGCCGCGTCAGCCCAAGAAGAAGGCTGCTGCTCCCAAGGCTGAGAAGCCTGCGACCGAAGAGGCCGCTGAGTAAATCTCGCGCCGAGCACGTTCTTGATCGAAGGCTTGGGATGGTTGAACCCAAGCCCGGTTGAAACTTCGCATGGTTTTATAGAAAGCCGCTCCACGTTTGTGGGGCGGCTTTTTTTGTCTAGAAGGGGATACTCTCGGGATTGGATGGCGCGCAGAGCATAGGGGATACTCTGGACAAGCATATTGGATGGCGCGCCTTCGGAATGGGCCTTTGGAGTTAAGGGGCCCAGTCGGACGTTGACCGGTCAAGGTTTTTGTATAAAAAGGGGCTCGAATGTGGCATGTTTGGCTCTTTTCTGGCGCTGTGCCGTAGTGGGCTTGGATGTGGCCGCGCTACCGGCTTTTTGACCTGGGAAAACAGAAGGCGTGAGCGTAAGTGTGATTTGATACTGCGGAACTATGCCACATTCGAGGGTGCTTTTGCGCATGCATATACGAGTCATGGTAGAATCCAGGGGTTATTGGCAAAGATGGTTGCGTCGGGCACGATGCGGGCGTGGGCGAAGAGCGTGCACGCTTGAGGGAATGCGGGTGAGAGTCCTGCGCTCTACCAGGAACCGTATACGCTGATGGGCGGGTTGGCCGTTGCGTAAGAGAGCGTGCATGCGATAGTGATGATGCGCATGTTTTATGCTGCAATGGCTTGCAAGTAAAACCGCGGGCACGTGGGCCGTTCAAGTGAGGCGAAGTCGGAATACTCATCCATCGCACTGAGCCCTGGAAGCGAGGTACCGATGAGATTCGGTCCACTCTTTGCGCGCGGAGAAACGCTCGCAACCCGTCGCGATGCGACAGATGGCACGCCCCCGAGCGGCGTCGCCAAAAATAACCCCCATCAATATACAAAGGCTCTTTGGCAGCGCATGGTTGCCGTGCTTGTCGCGGTGTCTATGGCGACGTCGCTTACTCCGAGCGCGGCTTTCGCGAACGAAAACGCCGAGGGTACCGCTGCTGGCCAGCCAGCGCTTGCTGCTTCCTCCGATGCAGTTTTGGGCGATGTGGATGCAGGCGATTCCCAAGTTAGAACGGACCACGCGTCCGATGAGCAAGGCGCCGATGCTGCTGGTGATGCCGGTGCTGCTGGTGATGCTGGTGCTGCGGGTGATGCCGGTGCTGCGGGCGACGCTTCGACCGTTGCGGGCGCCCCTGTCGATGAGGCGCCTTCTGGCGATTCTTCGAATGCTGAAGAAGTGAACTCCGAAGCGTCCGCCTCTGTGACATTTGTCGCTTCGGAGCAGGGCGAGCCGAAGGCCGCTGCCGCTTCTGCCACGACGCTTTCGAGCGAGGCCAAGGTCTTCATCCAGGACACCAAGGATAAGGACAACTCGTATTCCACGAAGTCGGGGGCGCTCAAGGCTGGCGAGACGCTTTGGGCAAACATGTACGACGAGGACGAGGATGATCTCTACGGTTCTTCCTACTCCGTCGACAATCCCGGCACCTGGACTTACGCCTGGCTTGCCGGCACGACCAAGGCCAGCAGCAACGTTGCCGATTACACCGAGGTCGTAGGCAACGAGCAATCGCTCACCGTTACCGATGCCATGGTGGGCAAGTACCTCATCTGCAAGGTGACGGCGGATGGCAAGGACTACTACGGCCCCTCGGTTTCGTACGGCTCGGGCATTAACCCCAACTCCATCCCCGGCCCCGTGCTGGGCGCCGGGCAGATGGAGCTTAGCAGCGTCAAGCTCAGTAGCGACACGCCGAGCATAGGCGATACCCTTACGGCGACTCCGTACATAAGCTATTATCAGCAAGCCCCCGCCGACGCCAAGGTTACCTATACCTGGTTCGCATCCACCTCCCAGTCCTTGGGCTTCACCAAGATCGAGGGCGAGACGGGCGCTACGCTTACGCTGACCGACGACCTTGAGGGCAAGTACGTCAAGGTCGAGGCTACAGCTGGCGTAAATACGGTGAGCAAGACCACTTCCAGCAAGGTCAAACAGGCCGGTGCGGTCGAGATTTCGGCTGTGTCCATCGTTAACACCAAGGACAACACGAGTGTCTTCGCGGTAGGGGATACCGCTAAAGCTCGCGCTAAGGAGACGGGCGGAGCGTACGGCGCATTCGTCGACGCGAGCAAGCTCAACTATCAGTGGCAGAGCTCTGACACCAAGGGCGGCACGTATACCGATATCGCGGGCGCCACGGGTGAGACCCTCGAGCTAACCGATGCTTTGGGCGGCAAGTACCTCAAGTGCAAGGTGTCTTCGAAGATCGGCTCTTCGAGTAAAGTCAACTCGACGGGTGCTCTCGTTGCTGCCGCCGGTTCAATTAATGGCATAAGCGTGACTATGAGTCCGACTTCGGGCAAAGTCGAGGTTGGCTCCACGATTACGGCGACCGCCAAGGCGGGTTCCACCGACGTTACCACCGATTCGCATGTTTCGTGGCAGTGGTACAAGGGCACCTCGAGATACGCGAGCTCGTGCAACACGCCTATCGAGGGTGAGACTGGCAACACCCTGACGGTGACCGCCGCCCTCAAGGGCTACTACGTCGTGGCCAAGGCCAATGGCGGCTATGGCGAGCAGAAGCCGTACTATGCGGCGGGTCCTGTCTCCGTCGCTGGCCAAGTTGAGCTTTATGACGTGCAGTTCGAGGGCTCTCCCGCCACTAATGGCGTGCACGTGGGCGATACGCTCAAAACCAAGGTACGCAAAAAGGACGGCTCGAAGTACAGCTATATCGACCGCACCGATAATGCGACCTACCAGTGGCAGTATGCAAATACCAGCTCGAGCGATGACCCCGCCTATACCGATATCCCCGGTGCCACCGAGGCCACCTATACCGTTGATGCCGCTTGTGCCGGCAAGTATCTGCGCGTGAAGGTGACGAGCGAAAATACCGTTTCCAGCACGCAGAAGAAGAGCTCAAACGGCAGCACGCAGTCTGTTGCTCCGCTTGGTCCCGTGACGCTTAAGGGCCAGTACAAGCTGGCGGGCATCGAGCTTGCCGATAAGAACGTTACGCTGAGCGTGGGTTCAAAGATCACGCCGAGTGTGCAAGTACCGGGGAGCTGGTCGGGCTCGACCAAGGACGTGCCCGACGATGCCGAGCTCACCATGGCGTGGTATGCCAAGGGCGAGGGCGATGCCGACTGGACCGAGCTTACCGACGGCATCGATACGACCGATGGCAGCCTGACTATTTCGGACGCACTTGTTGGCAAGCGCATCAAAGTTACGGCGAGCGCCCTCGACAACACCGTTGAGTGGGTTTCGCCCGATAGCGTTACCGCGGCGGGGGAGTACAACCTGCTGCGCGTGACCACTACGCCGCAGATTAATAGCGATTCGACCCATCTCGTCTCGGGCGATAGCGTTACGGCGACGGCGCAGGCCAAACGTGCCGACGGTTCGACCACCAACGGTATTGACGTCACCGACAAGGCGACTGTTGCCTGGTATGCGGCTGACGACGCGAAGGCCTCTGCGGCCGACTGGACGCTTCTGTCCGATATGTCGGGGGCCACGGCAACGGTTTCGGCTTCTGCCGCGGGCAAGTATCTGAAGGCTGTCGCCACGAGCGGCAGCTCGACGGTTGAGCTCGTCTCGGTCAATCCCGTCATCGCCGCAGGATCGCTTGAGGCCGCAGTACAAAAGCTCAACGATGCCAATAAGCAGATCGCCGTTGATTACAGCGCCAAGGGCGGCAACGTCAACGATGTTCTGAAGGCGCAGCTTGCCGATCTGGGATTTACCGATGTTGACGTTAAGGTCTCCGAGGGCGGCGTTGCCTTTAATGCCGAGGACGCCAAGGCTACGGTTGGTATCTCCGACGCCCAGGATAAGACCAACGGTGATGTGACGTTCTTCTACATCGACCCCAACAACTACACCGGTTACAACATCGACGGTCTGCGCAGCGCCGATGTGGTGTTTGAGCTGTCGCGCGATGGCAAGACCGAGTATTACCAGCCCAACAAGACGGTTCAGGTGGCTTGGGACGAGACTCGCGTTCAGCAGATGCTCGACGATGCCGCCGAGCAGATTGCGATCGGTTACGCTGCGGGCGATTCGGCCGAGTCCGTTACGTCCAACCTCACGCTTCCGTACCGCGCGGGTTCCAAGAACAAGTTCGAGGTTAGCTGGAAGAGCTCCGACGGCGATGTCATTTGGCCGTCCGGTTATGGCTGGGAAGACTACACCGGCAAGGTGACGCGCGTTTCGAGCGATCGCGCTGTTACGCTGACCGCGACGGTTTCGTTTGTGAGCGGCGGCCCGAGCGATGTCGAGGGCTCGCACGACTTCACCGTGACCGTCAAGGGCGATCCCGAGAAGGTCGCCGCCGACAAGAAGGCACTGCAGGAGAAGGTCGATGCGGCCTTTACCTACGACAATATCAAGTACTCCGGCACCGACGCGGTCGCTAACAAGGATGGTCTGACCGATGACCTCCAGATGCCGCGCACGAGTACGCTCAATATCGACGGCAAGTACTACAAGGTTGAGTACTCTGCGAGCACCGACGATATCACGTTCAACGGTTACAAAGGTACGGTCTACCAGCCGCTGCCCGGAGCCAAGGCTGCAAACACCAAGATCACCCTCACGGTGACCGATAAGTCCAACGCCGAGGTCACGGCAAGCAAGATCCTCGACTTTGCGATTTCTCCGCAGGACCAGGGCGAGCTCAATGCCGAGCTTTCTCTTATGGAAAAGGCGAAGGCCGGCTATGCTGCCGCCATCCTGAATGGCCAGGACGCCAATGCCGTTTCGGCCGACATGCACGCGTTCCAGAAGGCTTATCTTGATGCCGACGGCAACCTTGCCTGGAGCTACGACAAGGCAACGACCGATTCGACGTCCCTCGGCATTGTTCCTGTTGACCTGCCTGGCTATGATGCGATGTCCGGACAGGACTGGCGTCTGTTTAAGTCGAGCAACAGCTCTATTGTTTCCGCAGAGAATCTCAAGGTCACGCAGCCGCAGTACAACACAAAGGTTGTCGTTTCCTCGCGTCTGACGAGCGAGAAGTACGCTCGCTATGCCGAGCGCTATCCCGACAATGCCACGTATGCCAAGCTTGCCAACCAGGATGTCTCGGCAACGTTGACGGTCGTGGGCACGAGTGGTCAAAACAGCCCCGAGGTCACAGCGACGTGCTCGGTTATTGGCGTCGACGCCAAGGGCAAGCAGCAGACGTGGGCTGCCGCTTCGCAGTACGCGCTCAAGAACGGCTCGACTGCCGCAGATCTTTCCGAGGAGCTCTTTAAGCAGGCCGGCCTCAAGGCCGACTATGATCCCAACGGCTCTTGGGGTTGGGTGCTCAATTCCATTACGTCGCCTTTCGATGCCGATCGCACCCTTGCATACGACCATGCTACGGGCGCCTATTGGCAGCTGTTCATCAACGGCGTCGCTGCATCGGTGGGCGCTGGCAACTACACTCTCGAAGCGGGCGACTCTGTCGTCTGGTGCTACTCGAAGTACGGTGACGCTGCACCCACCGACCAGCTTTCGGTAAGCTGCACCGTTATCGGTCAGGATGCTACGGGCGCTCAGCAAACGTGGGCTCAGCCTACGACCGCGCTGGTCGAAGAGGGCTCAACGGCCGCCGATCTTTCCGAGCAGGTCTTTAAGCAGGCCGGTATTGGCGCCGACACGGGCACGGGCTCGTACGGTTGGTTCCTCAATTCGCTAACGTCACCGTTCAATAAGAAAGTGACGCTTTCGACCGAACGGGTTGACGAGAGCACCTGGAAATACTGGCAGTTCTTCGTTAACGGTGCGAAGGCCAATGTCGGCGCGGGTAATTACACGCTTAAGGCCGGCGACGAGGTTGCCTGGGTCTATGGTTCCGACGGTGCTATGCCTGGTCAGGTTTCTGTCTCGATGGAGATCATCGGCAAGAAGGACGATAAGGCACAGCGCTGGACCGATCCTTCGACGCAGGTGTTTGTTGAGGGCACGACGATCAAGGACGCTACTGCCGCCTACTTCGATGCTTTGGGCATCGAGTCCGAGATGTACGATATGCCGGGCCATTGGGGTGTCCATAGCCTCGTCTCTCCGGTTGATGGTACCAAGCTGTCTGGTGCCTGGTCGTTCTTCGTCAACGGCGTTCCCGCTAGCCAGATCGATGACGACTATGCACTCAAGTCGGGTGACTCGATTGTCTGGGCTTATGCTGCCGGTGGCACCGTGCCCAACCCCGACGAGGTTGTCGTTGACCCCAGCGCTTCGCGCCCGACTGACTGGAAGGCCGATTGGGACGGCAAGTCCAACGCAGCCGTCGAGAATGTTTCTACTCCCACGGGTGCGCTGGCGAGCTCCTGGACGTTCGATTGGAAGGCGTATTCAGGGTCGGCGTATCCCAATGCGAGCGAGCCTATCGTCGTAAACGGCAACGTGTATCTTGCTGTTAACAAGCGTTTGCTAAAGATTGACGCCGAGTCGGGCAAGGTTCTGGCCGAGTCGAATCTTAAGACTGCGATTGGCTACACCGCGCGCCCGATTTATGCGAACGGCTTGGTCATCGTCCCGCTCGACGGCGGTGCGGTCCAAGCTCTGACGGCCGACGCTCTCACGACGGTTTGGGTCACTGACTCCGTGAGCAAAGCCGCTCAGTCAAATTCTCAGCTGACGGTTGATGGTAACTATCTCTACGTCGGCACCGTTGATGTCGACTTTGGAACGAACACGTACAACAACGGCCATCTGACGCGCATCAATATCCTGACCGGTGCTGTTTCCTGGCAGCATATCAATGCCGACGAGGGTTATTACTGGACGGGCGCCGCGGTGGGCGATGACTTTGTCTTGATTCCCACGAGCTCCGGTACCGTCGAGATGCTGAGCAAATCGACGGGCGCTGTGCTCGGAAGCGTTTCGGTTGGTGCTCT
>NZ_CDRRGL010000022.1:0-19856 GCF_977041755.1 Slackia sp. | reverse complement strand
CGTCACCACATGCAGCGTGGTCATGATGAAGTAGCCAATGGCCACCGCCACCACGGAAATCACAGCTTCGGGCAGGCCGAACAACACGAACAGCGGTCGAATGAGAGCCGAAAACGCCGGCTCACCCAACCAACCCAAAGCAAGCGATGCAAGCGTAATGCCCAGCTGGCAGGCGGACAGATACTTGTTCACATTCAGGGCAATTTCCATAGCCGCCTTGGCGCCCGGCTTGCCCTCCTCTACGGCGAGCTCGAGCTGCGACTTACGCACACGCACGAGCGCGAATTCGGCGATGACGAAAAATGCGTTCATTGCCAGGAAAAATACGACGAGGATAAGGCTTATGCCAATAGACATGAGCGGAAATTCACCCTTTCAAAAAGGCCGTCTCGCAGACGGCCCAACCTTTGCAGATATGCGGTTCTTACTATTGCAATTCGTAACTATAACGAAAACGTGGCCATCCTATGCTATGAGGGGACGAGACTTTGCCCAACTGTTACAAAAACAGCAGCACCCCACGAGAAATGCGCAGCAACAAAGGAGCGGAACGAAAACGAAGGAATTCACCGAGAGCAACACGCGTAAACGCCCAATCCCCTGGCGGCAAATGCCCAGAAAGGGGGAGCCGCCACCGCGCATCGCGGCTCTCGCACGTGCCCTAATGGCGATGCATGAGCTTATCGCTGCCCGTTTTCCAGTTGAAGCGCACGCTCAGGCAGCGCAGCATGACCACGCAAACCACGCACAGAACCGCCGCGAGCGTATCCTGCGCGCCATATGCCACAAGCACCACGTACAAAAAAGAACCAGCCAGCGCAGCTACCGCATAAAAGTTGCTGGCTTTAAAAATACCCGGCACCTCGCCCAGCGCCACGTCGCGCAACGCGCCGCCGCCAACTGCCGTGAGCACGCCCAACGCTATGGACATCACAAAGCCGGCGCCGCAAGAGAAGGCCTTGCTCGCACCCGCCACGGCAAACAAGCCGACCGAAAGCGCATCGGCCACGAACACGCCGTAATCGATGCGGTCGAAAATCTGCCGAAAGAAGAACACCACCACGCACAAAGCAATGGCAGCAAGCAGCAAATACGGATGCGCCATAAAGTACACGCCATGGCTTTGCAGCAAAAAGTCGCGGAACATGCCACCGCCATAGCCCGTGACCAGCCCCAGCACCGTAACGCCTATGATATCGAGCTTCCGATCGCATGCAACGAGCGCGCCTGTAAGCACACCGGCGATAACCGACAAATAGTCGATGAATGCCGGAACCACGCCGCCGCTCGTCGAGATAAGCGTAAGTATATGTTGGGTGATGAAATCCACGATAGCCCCTCGGAAGGTCAAAAGACCAACGGCCCTAGTACGGCTCGTCGAGCGGAGCGTGCGCTTTTACATCGAGTGAAAGATCGGCGAACCTGCCTTGCGCAAATCTGTCGCGTGCAACTTCAGCAATCATGGCCGCCTGGTCGCCGCATGCCGAAAGCGGCGGCATGGTCAGACGAACGCCGAGCTTTCTGCACATCTTCTCGTAAGCGCCGCGCAGCATGGGGTTCGCCGCCACGCCGCCGCCAAGGCAGAATTCCTTCGCGCCCGTCTCGATGAGCGCGGCCTTCGCCTTCGCCACCTGCACATCGACCACCGCCGCCTCGAAACTCGCGGCGATATCGGGCATGTTCAGCTCACGACCAGCCTGCTGCTCCTTTTGAATATACGTGGTCACAGCGGTTTTCAAACCCGAGAGGCTGAAGCGCAAATCGCCCGAATGCATGAGCGCGCGCGGGAACGCGATGGCCTTGGGGTTGCCCTTCGCAGCGAGCTTGGAAATGATGGGGCCTCCGGGGTAGCCCAAGCCAAGCGCCTTCGCCACCTTGTCGAACGCCTCACCCACCGCATCGTCGATGGTGGAGCCCATGGTTTCGTAATCGCCCCAATCGCGCACGTGCACGAGCATGGTGTGGCCGCCACTTACGAGCGATACCACCATAGGGGGCTGCATGCCAGGTTCGGCAATGCGGTTCGCATACAGATGGCCCTCCAGGTGATTTACGGCGATAAGCGGCTTATCGGCACCCCATGCCGCGCCCTTCGCGAACGCAAGACCCACAACGAGCGCGCCCACCAGGCCGGGAGCATACGTCACGGCAACGGCATCGAGGTCGCGCCAGCGCACGTTCTCAACGCCCAGCGAGGCCGCAGCCGTTGCCAGGCACTCGTCGCACACGCCGCAAATCGCCTCGATATGCTTGCGGCTCGCGATTTCGGGAACCACGCCGCCGAAGCGCGAGTGGAAGTCGATTTGGCTGGCAACTACGTCGGAATGCAAGCCGCCTTGCCCGTCGATGATGCTCGCCGCGGTTTCGTCGCACGAGCTCTCGATCGCCAAGATAAGCGGGCGCTTCGAGGAATCGAGCTCAGCCGCGGTCGCTGCCGCTTCGCGCGGCGCGCCCGACACGGCGCTCACCTGGAGCTCCATGCCGGCAACAACGGGAGCCGCCGCCTCGTCATGCGCAGAAGCGCCCGGCGCGGGCAGCGGGCCCGTCATGATGACGGCGTTTTCGCGGTCGGAATAATAATGGGGACGCACGCCGATAATCGCCAAGCCGAGCTTTTCATAGAACGCCTGGGCGCCCACATTCGACTCGCGCACTTCAAGCGTCATTTCGGTAGCGCCCAAATTCCGCGCGTCGGAAGCAACGAGCGCAATGAGCTCGGCAGCAATGCCGCGGCGGCGATACGAAGGGTCGGTAGCGATTTTCAGAATTTGTACCTGGCCAGCGACGATCCATCCACCGCAATAGCCAACGAGCTTTTGCCCATCGTAGGCCGCCCACCACGTGCGGTCGCGACGCGGCAGTTCATCGGCAACAAGGGACGGGGACCATGCATCGCTTCCCATGCATTCGCGCTCCATAGCGGCAACGCTGGCAGCGTGGGCGGCGTCGAGCGGGCGGTACGCAATGCTCGCAGGGGCTTCGGCGATTTCCGCAACCACGGCGGCACGGTTCTCGATTGCGGCCGACACGACATCGGCATGCTGCACACCGGTCGACAAATCGCGCGGCGAGAGCGCATCGGATTTTTCGGGAGCTTCTTTCGCCAGGCGAATGCGCTCGTTTTCTTCAGCATCGGAAAGGCGCGTGTACACAGGCAGAAGCACCGAGGGGTCGCCCGGGCGCAACACCACGGGAGCCGCGCCCGCGTTCGCGCGAGCGGCGGCGGCATTCGATTCGCCATGCCACGCGGCAGACGAAAGATCGATATCGCCCACAACAAGGCCAGCCTGAGCCGCAAGCAGCAAACCTGCACCCGACACCGCCCACAAGTTCTCATCTGCGATGATGCCCAAAGGCTCGAATATTTCGCGGTATTTCACCAGGGCATCGCCGAGAATCGTCAAATCACCAGCTCGTTCAGAAAGCTTCGCCTCCTGGTCGGCGACCCATTCGCACGCAATTGCCGCCTTCACTACGGCATCGGTCGTAAGGCGGGAAATCTCGGAATCCGAAATTTCAAACAGCGCGGGGTACACTTCCTTGCGCATGGCATCGGCCGCAACGAGCACGCGGCCGCGCACCCCTTCCGCCCACGCGCGCCACGCGACGGCATCGAGCGTCGAGACGCCATACAACGGCACTTCGAGCGCCGAAGCGGCACCTTTGGCCGTGGCCATACAAATGCGCACACCAGTGAAGCTGCCGGGGCCGCGCCCGCACACGACCGCAACGATATCGCTTTTGGAAGCGTCCGCTTCGGCAAGCGTTGCGTCGACTTCATTCAAAAGGATGGTATTGCTCGCGCGATGCGCGGGAATTTCCCGGCACGCGAGTGGCTCGATGCTTGCGCCCTCAACGCGCCCAACACCAACGGCCACGACTTCATTCGCCGTATCAAATGCTAAAATGCACGCGCCGCGCGCGGCAGATTCGTTTTGCATGCTCAAGGTCCATGCACCTTTCATGGCGGCTCGGTGCCGCGAATTCATACCATACATAAAACGTACTGGCATTCTACCATCGCCCTGGCGGCGAGGCGGCTCATCCCCATCAATACAAAGAATCGCCCGCAGGCCACGCCCACGAGCGATTCTTTCGTCATATCAAAACGGCGGCTCCTTTTTTTCGGAAAGCGCCGCCCAGTTTTCCCATTCTCGCCCGAAACGATTCCCAAGATAATTCCTGGGCACCCCTTAAGCGTTCGCGCGACGAAGCGCCGGAACAGCCTGGCGAAGCGCGTGGGCCAGGCTCACGCCAATCACGATTTTAATGGCGTCGAGCAGAATGAACGGAGCGATGCCCGCAAGGAAAGCGGCCATGGGGCTCATTCCCGCAACAGCCATAAGCTGCGCCCAGCCACACACGTAAGAAATCGCGAGGAAAGCGAATGCAGCGACGTACTCGCGAACCAAGCCGAGAGCCTTCGACGAGGGAACCTTCCATGCCTTGAGCACAAGCGCCGCGGCAACAGCGCCCAGCACAAAGCCGATGATAAAGCCGCCCGTGGGACCCATGACCTTCGCAAGGCCGCCCGCCATGCCCGAGAACACCGGCACGCCAAGAGCGCCCAGGGCAACATAGCCAGCAACGCTTGCCACCGCTTCGCGCGCGGGGAGCAGCAGTACCACGAACGCGAGCACCATGGTCTGCAACGTGAACGGCACAGGACCCAAAGGCACCGTAACCCATGCGCCAATCGTGATAAGGGCAATCGCCAATCCGCAAAACGCGACCGACTCCGATCGCTTGAGCGTCTGCTTTTTCTGCATGAATGAAACCTTCCCTAGGTTCGAGAGCCACGCATTCACCGTGCGCGGTCCGTTAACAAATGCCTTAGCACTTTACCATGCGATAGTGCCGAACGGAACCCCGAATCGCCAACAAATAAAGAAGCCGCCCATAACAGGCGGCTTCATGCGAAATTGCGAGCGCGTACGCTGCTCCGTTCGCCAGATGGCAAACGTCTTCGAGATTTACTCGAGCGGCTTGGCTTCCATCGCATCGGCGAAGTATTCCTTCACCGGTTGCTCTCCGACGTCTTTCAGGTCGGCCTCGCCAATATGCCAGCACTGGGTTTTCGGCAGTCCTTCGACTTTGTCGGCGACGAAGACCGGGTCTTTGCCGGCATTGCGCTGCTCGGTGTAGTCGTCAAGCGCCTTAATGGCCCATTTGCCCAAAAGCAAAATAGCGATAAGGTTCACGATAGCCATGAAGCCCATGAAGATATCGGCAAGGTTCCATGCCAGATCGAAGCTGTTCACAGCGCCGAAGTAGATGATGACCAGGCACACGATGCGGAAAACCGTGAGCAGCACGGGGCTGTCATCCTTGATGAAGCGTAGATTGCTTTCGGCGTAGAAGTAGTTGCCGATAAGGCTCGAAAACGCGAACGCGAAAATGGCGAAGGTGATCACATGAATGCCCCACTCGCCCACCGAGTTGTTCACGGCCATCTGCACGAGCGGCATGCCGTTGAGCGCGGCGGCCGTCTCGGGGTCTTGCACGTAGAACACGAGCACCATCATGGCCGAGCAGGTGCAAATGAGCAGCGTGTCGATGTAGACCGAAAGGCTCTGGACCAGACCCT
The DNA here is from genome assembly GCF_977041755.1 of Slackia sp. Lineage (NCBI taxonomy): Bacteria > Bacillati > Actinomycetota > Coriobacteriia > Eggerthellales > Eggerthellaceae > Slackia > Slackia sp. The sequence continues at coordinate 14,269 of NZ_CDRRGL010000022.1, read as the reverse complement.
GCTTAACCGGGTGCGAAACGCTTGCAGTAGCCGCGGCGTTAGGAGCGGAACCCATGCCGGCTTCGTTGGAGTACAAGCCGCGCTTGATGCCCAGCATAACAACCGAGCCAGCAAAACCGCCAAAAATCGACTGGAAATCGAACGCCGACGCGAACATAAGGCCGAACACCGCGGGGAGCTCGCCGATATTGCTCACGGTAGTCCACACAGCAATCGCGATGTAAACAAGCGCCATAACGGGAACAACGACCGAGGTGATGATGCTGATGCGCTTCGAGCCGCCAAAGATGACGATGGCGGTCATAGCCGCAAGCACGATGCCACTCGCAATGGCGGCCTTCGTAGACATTTCGCCGTCGCCGGTGTAATACGTCAACGAGCTCGTAGCATTGAACGACTGCAGGCCGTTGAAGCCGAACGCGAAGCACAGGATGAGCAGCACGGCGAACACCACGCCCAGCCAGCGCTTGCCCAGACCCTGCTCGATGTAATAAGCCGGGCCGCCGCGAAATTCGCCGTCTTTGCCGCGAACCTTGAAGATCTGCGCCAAAGTCGATTCGACGAATGCCGACGCGGCGCCGACAATCGCCATAAGCCACATCCAGAACACAGCACCCGGGCCGCCCGTGGCGATTGCGGTTGCAACGCCGGCGATGTTGCCCGTGCCAACGCGGCTCGCAGTGGACACCATGAGCGCCTGGAACGACGAGATGGAATGCTTGCCGCCAACATGCTTCTTCTCGGTGAGCTGGGTGAACATGTCTTTGATGTAGCGAATTTGCACGGCCTTGGTACGAATGGTGTACCAAATGCCCGTTGCCACAAGCAGCGCCAGCAAGATGTAGGTATACATGAAGCCGTCGATTTCGCCTGTGACATCAATGAGGAATGCGTTGATGTCCACGTTGGGCCTTTCTTCGGTATGAAACATAACTGAAACATTTTACTCCGTTGCCAGACGTTTCAGGAGCTCAAATACCTACAGTTTTGCGGGTTGAAGAGCATGAAAAAGGGCCGAGCACATGCTCGACCCTTCATGAGCTTCGTTGTCGAAGGCGCTCCCCGATTCGAAAGCGCTTTAGTTCTTGAAGCTGTGGATAGGCGCAGGAATGCGGCCGCCGCGCGTCACGAACGCCTCGCAGCTCGTTTGGTTCACGGGGATGATGGGTGCATAGCCCATAAGGCCGCCGAACTCGGCCATGTCGCCCACGCCCTTGCCCTCGACGGGGATCACGCGCACGGCGGTGGTTTTCTGGTTCACCATGCCGATAGCCGCCTCGTCGGCGATAATGCCCGAAATGGTAGCCGCGGTGGTGTCGCCGGGAATGGCGATCATGTCCAGGCCTACCGAGCACACGCAGGTCATGGCCTCAAGCTTCTCGATGGTAAGGCATCCGTTGGCCGCAGCATCGATCATGTTCTTGTCTTCCGAAACGGGAATGAACGCGCCCGAAAGGCCGCCCACATAGCTCGACGCCATGATGCCGCCCTTTTTCACCTGGTCGTTCAGCATGGCAAGCGCCGCCGTGGTACCCGGAGCGCCCACCTGGGCCAAGCCGATTTTCTCGAGCACCTCACCCACCGAGTCGCCTTGGGCGGGCGTGGGGGCGAGCGACAGGTCGATAATGCCAAACGGCACGCCCAAGCGGCGACTCGCCTCCTGCGCCACCAGCTGGCCCACGCGTGTGATTTTGAACGCGGTGCGCTTAATGGTTTCGCATAGGAATTCGAAATCGCGGCCGATGGCCTCATCGAGCGCACGGCTCACCACGCCCGGGCCCGAAACGCCCACGTTGATAACCGCGTCGCCTTCAGTCACACCATGGAAACCGCCTGCCATAAACGGGTTGTCGTCAGGAGCGTTGCAGAATGCGACGAATTTCACGCAACCGTACGAATCATTGTCGGCGGTGGCATGCGCAATGTCTTTGATGATGTGGCCCAACAGCTCCACGGCGTTCATGTCGATGCCGGTTTTCGTGGAGCCCACGTTCACACTCGAGCACACGATATCGGTTTCGGCGAGAGCCTGCGGAAGGGAGCGAATGAGCAGCTCCTCGGCAGGGGTCATAGCCTTATTCACGAGCGCCGAATAGCCGCCCAGCAGGTCAACGCCCACTTCTTTGCCCGCGCGATCGAGCGTATGGGCGATTTTCACGAAGTCTTCCGACGTTTTGCAGGCCGAAGCGCCCACGAGCGAGATGGGAGTCACGGTGATGCGCTTGTTGACGATGGGAATGCCGAATTCACGCTCGATGGCTTCGCCTGTTGCAACCAGGTCGCGGGCGCGCGTGGTGATTTTGGCGTAGATGCTGTCGCAAAGCTCGTCCACGTTATCGCATGCGCAGTCGAGCAGGCTGATGCCCATGGTAATGGTGCGCACGTCGAGCTTTTCCTGCTCGATCATTTCATTGGTCTCGTGGACCTCTTGGATATTAATCATAGGTATACGTCTCCAAAATGATGAATTTGGGGTGGGCCGAGGCGGTTTCGCCTCATCGAAAATGCCCGAACTTCCGCGAAGCCTCGCAGCGCGGGCGCGCGAAACGCTGGCGCTGCCTTTGCCGAAGCCCGAGCCTTCTTGCCGACGAAAACGGTCGCCAGGTTAGATTCGATGCATGGCGGTGAAAATTTCCTCACGCTGGGCACGCACGCGCACGCCGATTTCCTCGCCCAGGCTTTCCAGCTCAACAGCCATCGCGCCGAAGCTTTCATCGGCGGCCGAATAGTCGACGATCATCATCATGTTGAAGAAGCCGTCGATGATGGTCTGCGAGATGTCGAGCACGTTCACCTTGTGGTCCGAGAGATACGTGCACACACGGGCAATGATGCCCACGGTGTCTTGGCCGACCACGGTGATGATGGCTTTGTTCATGGCATACCTTTCCAAAGGATCTTAAGCACTTTAGCGTAGTGTAGTATAGCGGTTCTCCGCTCACGTGCAGTTTATCGCCCAACCACGCAGAATGCACGAGTTGCGCGAGCAGAGCGCCGCGGCCTTCGGTAGCTGGGCGCTCGAGCAGCGCGAACGCTTTTTTGCATGAGCTCGTTTTGCTGCGTATAATGCTCGGGTTTGCACATTCCCGATGGCGGCGTTCGCATGGCCATCGTTTTCATTTTCGATTCCGACAGGAGCGCACGCATGAGCACCACGCCCAAAACCACCGAAGGCCGCGAGAAATTCGGCTCGCGCATCGGCTTCATTCTTATTTCGGCCGGATGTGCCATTGGCCTTGGCAACGTATGGCGCTTCCCATATGTATGCGGCGAATATGGCGGCGCGGCGTTCGTGCTGCTCTACCTGGTGTTTCTGGTAATTCTCGGCCTGCCTATCTTGGTTATGGAATATGCCGTGGGCCGCGCGAGCCAGAAAAGCTGCGCGCGAAGCTACAACATTTTGGAACCCGAGGGCACCAAATGGCATTGGTACAAATGGTTCGCATTCGCGGGCAACTACATTCTGATGATGTTCTACACCACCGTCGCCGGCTGGATGATCGCCTATGCGTTCAAAATGGCGACCGGCCAGCTCACAGAACTCGGCGCATCCGCTTCCGCAAGCGCATCGGGCGCTGCCGAGCAGGCGTTTTCCGCGCTACTCGCCGACCCGTTTCAAATGCTGTTCTGGATGGTCATTATTTGCGGCATCGGCTTTTTCATCGTTGGCCTGGGCCTGCAAAACGGCGTTGAACGCGTGACGAAGGTCATGATGGCGTGCCTGTTCGTGGCTATCGTGATTCTGGCCATCAATTCGGTTCTGCTGCCCGGCGCGCAGGCTGGTCTTGAGTTCTACCTCATGCCCGATTTCGGGAAGATGATCGAAAACGGCTTCGGCGATGCGGTATACGCCGCCATGGGCCAGGCGTTCTTCACGCTTTCCATCGGCGCTTCAGGCATGGCGATTTTCGGCAGCTACATCGGCCGCGACCGTCGCCTGACGGGTGAAGCGGCAAGCGTCGCCGGCCTTTCCACGCTCATCTCGCTGCTCGCGGGCTTGATTATTTTCCCCGCCTGCTTCGCCTATGGCGTTTCGCCCGATTCGGGCCCCAACCTGGTATTCGTCACGCTGCCGAGCGTATTCGACCAAATGTGGGGCGGCCAGCTGTGGGGCACGCTGTTCTTTATTTTCATGAGCTTCGCCGCGCTTTCCACCGTCATTGGTGTGTTCGAAAACATCGTGGCGTTCTGCATGGACCAATGGGGCGTCTCGCGCCGCTCGGCCGTGGCGATCAACGCCGTGCTCATCATCGTGCTTTCGGTGCCGTGCATTCTGGGCTTCAACGTGTGGCAGGGAGTGCAATTCCCCGGCATCGGCGACATTCAGAGCCTGGAAGATTTCATTGTCTCGAATAACGTGCTTCCGCTGGGCGGCCTGGTGTATGTGCTATTCTGCACGAGCCGCTACGGCTGGGGCTGGAAGAATTTCCTCACCGAAGCAAACACCGGCGCCGGTCCGCGCTTCCCGAAGTGGGCGCACGCATGGATCGCCTACGGCATTCCCGTGCTCATGGTGGTGATTTTCATCATGGGGTATATCCCGAAGTTCCAAATCTGGTTCGGATTGTAGAAGAGCACCTGCGACACCAGCGCGGCCGCGCTCAAAGCCTTCTTTCGAGAGTTAAACGCAGCCGGGCGGCACATAGCGAAGGAAGCGAGCGGTGGCGGGCGTGATTGCAGGGCGTCTGTCAGACGCCAAGCTGGACACATTGACGATTTAAAGCACTGAATAGCGGTTGATGCGCTCGGCGTCGGGCTCGCGCACGATGCGATGCTCGGCAATAAGATGGTTCAGAATAATAATGCCGCCTTCGACGATGCACCACTTTTGGGCCGGGTAAATATCTTCCCAAGCCTGCGGCACATTCCACGTAAGGTTTTTCACCACGTCGGCGCCCGTTGTGCCAGGGTGCTCGGCAATATACGCCGCCGCCTGTTCAATGCGTTCGCAATGGTGGTTTTTGAGCCACACCACGCGCTCGCGCCAATCGGGACGTATTTCGCCATGGGAATGCAGCAATCGAGATATACCCAGGTCACACACCTTTTGCAAGTTCGCCAAATAAATACCCATGGTATCGACGATTCCCAAGCGCAGGCCCAAGCCGGGCGAGATGGCAAACAAAATGTGGTCGCCGGAAAACAACAGACCCGATTCGCGATGGAAAAGCGAGAGGTGGCCTGGCGTGTGGCCCGCGGTATCGACGACCTCGAGCTTCGTTTGCCCTACCACAATAACGTCGCCTTCGGCAACGAATTTCAAGTTACGCCCCTCGGGCTTGAAGCTGGGAATGCCCATGCCGTAACGAGCCGATTTATGCACAAGGTCGCAATCGAACCCCTCGGCGCTTACCTGGGATTCAGTGATGCGCAGGTATTCGGCATCGCTTGAAGCGGCCATGAGATTGAAGTCGGTGAGGCTCAGGGCAATGGGGGCTTCCTTGGGAGCCGCATGATCGATGAGGCCGGCATGGTCCATATGCAAATGCGTCAAGAAAAACGACATGCGCGACTTGTCGATGCCGAGCTCGTCGATGGCCGCATCGAGCAGAGCGGCGCCTTCGGGCGTCGGCGCTCCCGTATCGACGGCCAAGCATTCGCCGCCGTCGCAAATAAGGTAGCAATTCGTCTCTGACGTGGAGATATTCAAAAACGGCACGCGCACGAGATACACATCGGGGCTCGAATTGATTTGGCGATAATGCTTGCCTACCGCATAGGGGGTTTCGTGGGCAAACGCGCCCGCACCCTTCAGCATGCGTTCGCTCGCCTCGGCAACGCCTTCGTTCATGCAGCCCCCTCCGTTATCATGCGCGGCCCGAACCGCGCCCAGTTCGTCCATCTTACGCAAACAATTCGAACTCGAAACGCATGAGCAAAAAGCGCACAATAAATAGTGACGAGCGGTGTTTCGCATGAAAACGCACGAAGTGCGTACCCTCTAGGATTTTTCCCTAGAAGACAGACCTTACGAACTTCAAAACACCAGTTCACAAATTCAGCAGGTTGGGTTCATTCCATTGGTCTCGATACAAGGTACGCACTTCGTGCATTTTCATGCGAGACGTCTTGCCGCAATGGCGGAAAATTGCGTCTTGCATGAGCTTGGAAGCCTTTCGACTGCAAGTTGTGCGCAGAAATTCATAACTCGAGTTTTTTAAAAAAGTTCTTGCATGCAATGTCGAGAACATGCAATATATTCGCCACGCTATCGCACGATAAAGCACGATAGCAACGGCACTATGCCGCATGTACACTCGATCGAAATTGAAGGAGGCTTGAGCGCATGACCATCGTTATCCGACAGACGCGACGACGATTCAGGAGCATGCCCTAGCCCTCTTGTGCCCCATATGCACTTCTTCAGGCAGCGCACGCTCCGTTCTCGAAACGCCGTGCGCTGCTTTTTTATTGCCCGGGTCAGGCGCGCGTGGCGTTTTGCGCCCGGCGCGTCGCACTCAGCTCGATCACTCGTCATTCCAAGAAAGGAAACAACCATGGGATCCAACAAGACCGCCTACACCTATCTGGCCGCAACCGTCGCTTTCGCCCTGTGCTTCTTCGCCATGTGCGAGGCTCCCGCAATTATTTCGCTCCTCTAGTTCAGAGCTCCGTTGTTTGAACGGGGCCAAAGGATGAGGATGCGGCATTTTCGTGGCGCGGGATTTCCCGTTCAAGTCGCATCAACATCCCTTGGCCCCGTTTTGCATTCTTGGCGCCGTTTTGCATTTCGGGTCGGCCGCCTGCGCCCATCGAATTGCTCAACCTAAAGCTTTTTCCTGCGGGCGCGAAAGGCGTCCATGGGCTCAATTCGCAGGCCATCCTTGTTGTAGCTCACCGCCAAATTCCCCTGGATGTTCGACACGAAGCCCGATTTGCCCAAGCCGTCGAGACAGGTTTCGATTGAAGCCGTTTCGATGCGCGCATCGCGGCCGAGCGCGAGCGAAAGCACTCGGTCGATTACGCGACGAGCAAGCGGGCGCTCGACTTGCGCCATGTCGGGCAAAACCAAGAAGCCCTCGCTCGGGAGCTGGCCCAACGGCCGCACCTTGGAAAGAAGCAGCTCGCGCGCCTGACTGCTGAGCATGTCGTCTTCTTCGGCGATAAGGTTCATCGTGCGCGTGAGCGTTTCAAGCAAGCGTGGGTTGCGCCCTTTGGCGCGAGGCACGATTTCGTGGCGCACGAACGCGCGGAAGTGGTCGGTATCGGCATTGGTGGCATCTTCGCGCCACAACTCGCCCGATTCGTCTCGCACGGCGCACGGGCGGTCCGCGATGAACGCGCGCAGGTCGTCGCGCCCCAGCTCGAGCAACGGGTGGCACACGCGCATGCCACCGATGTTCACGCAGTAATTCATGGAACGGAACCCGCCCGGGCCCGTGCCCACAATCGAGCGCATATAGAAGTTCTCCACGCGGTCGTCTGCGGTATGCGCAGTGTACACGCGCGCCGATTCTTCAGAAAAGCCCAGGTGGGAACAGGTGCTTTCAATCGCCTGACGCGCGGCTTTATACCGCTCGTCGCGCGCGATGGCCTCCATATTGCCACCTTGTCGCACGAGCGCCGACACGTCGATTTCGCACATGAACAACGGCAGGCCGAGCGTTTCAGCCAGCTTGGCCACAAATCGGGCGTCGCCTTCGGACGCCTCGCCGCGCAACTTGTGGTTCACATGCAGCATAACCGCCGCGCCCAGCTCGCCGGCGACCACCATATCGGCCACCACATATGCCAGCGCGCAGCTATCGGAGCCGCCGCTCACCATGGCCACCGCGAAAGCGTCGGCTCCCGCCATCTCGTGTGCGCGCACCGTGGCAAGCGCGTGATCATATACGGTTTTGTGCGCCATGGCGGCCCCTATCATCCAAAAGCGCCCAGCCGACGAATCGGCCAGGCGCCCATTTTCGAAAAACGTTCGTTACTGCGCAGCTTCAAAAATCTCGGAGAATTCATCCAGCAGGCGTTTTACTGGCAGGCCGACGATATTGTCGAAATCGCCATCGATGCTCTCGACCAGAGCGCGGCCGTCACCCTGAATGCCGTAAGCGCCAGCCTTGTCCATGGGCTCGCCGCCGGCAACGTATTCGGCGATAACTTCGTCGGTGAGTTCCTTGAACGTCACGCGGCTCGTTTCGGTGAACGTGCGGAAGCCCAGCGAAACCTCTTTATTGGGCGGCGCGCTCACAAGCCACACCGAAACGCCCGTAATAACCTGATGGGGACGGCCGGAAAGCTCGCCCAGAATGCGGCACGCGTCGTCTTCGTCGACGGGCTTGCCGTAGATTTTCCCGTTTGCCGCAACTACGGTGTCGGCGCCGATGATCGCCGCGGCACCCACGTATTCGGGATCGCCAAGCACCTGCTGCACAATGGCGCCCGCCTTGCGCTCGGCGAGCTTCTTGGCGGCTTCCTCGGGCTGGCGCAGCAAATCGGGTTCGAGAGATTCGTCCACATCGGCGCTCAGCACCGTGAACGAGACGCCCTCACGCTCAAGCAGCTCACGACGGCGGGGGCTCCCGCTTGCAAGAATGATTTCAACTTTCTGGGGCATGAACTTTCCTTTCCAGCGTTCTTTCGAACGAAGACTATGTCAATGTCACGCGGCAACGAAGCGCGACGTGCCACCCTTCGGTGAATCCGTACGCCGCGATGCACCTGGGCTCATTCCTGAAGCGCACCGCCCGCGAATCGCCGCACCAATCTTGTCTTACCTATATATACCTATCGCCGTTCGAGCAAAATAATATTCTCGGCGTGGCTCGTGTGCGGAAACATGTCCACCGGCTGCATTTCCACGATGCGCCAACCGCGCTCGGCAAGAAACGCCGCGTCGCGCGCCTGCGTTTGCGGGTTGCACGAAATGTAGACGATGCGCTTGGGCGCAAGCTCGCACGCAGCCTTGAGGAATTCCGGCGTGGAACCCGCACGAGGCGGATCCATCATGAGCACGTCGAGCGGCGCCCCCTCGTCGGCCATGCGGTGCATGTATTCGCCCGCGTCGGCCGCAACGAATTCGGCACGTTTGATGCCATTGTGGCGCGCATTGTTGCGGGCGTCGGCCACGGCATCGAGGCGCTCCTCAACGCCAATCACGCGTGCAGCGCCCGGATTGCCATCGACACCGCGCGCGGCCACAAGCCCAATCGTGCCCGTGCCGCAGTACGCGTCCATAAGCACCTCGACGCCCGTAAGCTTCGCCATCTCGATCGCACGACGATACAGCACTTCCGTTTGCGTTGAGTTGACCTGGTAAAACGATTTTGAGGAAATGCGGAAGCTCAGCCCGCACAGCTCATCGAGAATGAAGCCCGGGCCAAACAGCGTGCGTTCCTTATCGCCCAGGATCACATTCGTCTGACGCGTGTTCACGTTCTGCACGACCGTCGTGATGGACGGGTGCTTCTCGCGCAGAGCGCGCACGAAGCCCTTCGCGCCAGGGAATTGATCTTCACGCGTGACCACCGTGACCATGATTTCGCCCGACGTATGCCCGATGCGCACCTGTACATGGCGAAGGAAACCCTCATCGGTGTCTTCGTCGTAAGGCTCAATGCGGAAACGGCGCATGAGGTCGCGAATCGTAAGAATAATGCGCTTGGCTTCGCGATTTTCGAGCAGACATTCGTCAGAATCGATCACGCGATGCGTTCCGCGTTCGTACATTCCGCACAAAACACGCATTTGACGTGCTTTTTTGTCCCATATGCCAACATAGGGCGACACGACCTTGTTGCGATAGTAACGCGGGTCGTCCATGCCCAGGATAGCCCGCACCGCCGTTTCGGGGTCGAGCAAACCGTCGAAAAGGCCCTCGACTTCGTGCTGCTTGCGTTTCAGCTGTTCGGCATAAGGCACAGCAAGCCACTCGCAACCGCCGCATTTGCTGTCAATAGGGCAGAAAAACGCCCCTGGCGCAGCGTTTCCTCGAGCGCAGCCCGCGCGAAGCTCGCCGTTACGGCGGGCCGGCGCAGCCTTGGCGAACTTGATCGGTTTGCCCGATTTGGATGCCTTTCCCGATTTGTTCGGCTTGCTTGGCTTGCCCAGTTTGCTCGGTTTGTTTGACCTGTTCGCATCGCTCGGCTTGCCTGGCCTATCCAGATTGTTTTTGCCGGAACGGGCGTCCATCGAGCGATTTCCGCCCTTGTGATTCAGCTTCGTGCCATCGAAGGTCGCCAATTCGTTTTTCGCGGCCGCATCGCCCTTCGCGCCGCGGCCTTTCGACACGCGACGCTCGTCGACCTTTCCCGGTCGAGCACTCGGCTTGCGACGCTGAGCAGCAGCACCGCGCGCCGTAGATGAGTTTTTGTGATTTCCGCTTTTCATGCCTGCCATTCTACTATGCGACACCCGCGCGCGGCACCGTTCGCTCGCGGCAACACGCCCCGTACACAGGCATTTTCGCCGCACGCGCAACTCGCGTATAATTGGCGGCTGGAAAACCACGCCGCGTGACGGCGTTCAAAGGCCACCAAGAAAGGCCACCTATGTCATCATTTTTCAAAGACCTTCGCGAATTCTTATGGCTCTATCGCCAAGGATTCCGACCAACCGAATATCTTCGCAACTCCGACCGCATCTCGCTGCACGCCTGCGGATGGCGCGCAAACGGAAGCGGACGCATGAAAACGGCCCGCGACGCCGTCGCCTACCTCGAAGGGTCGATGCCCGAGCAGTGGCGCCAGGTATACTGCGGCCTCACGCCGTTCCTCGTGTCGGATCGAGGCAACGTGCGCCTCATCGACGGGTCCGAGCCGCGCATGATGCTCGCGAACGGGCGCTACCAAATCGCTTACAAGCCCGAAGAGCAGCACCCTTCGCGACGCGGCCGCCGCGGCGGCATGGCTCACAAGAAGCGCGTGTACCGTTCGGTGCTCGTGGCCATGGCGTTCCTCGATTTCAAAAAAGGCGATGCCGAGCATGAAGTTCATCACGTTAATGGATACCGCACCGACGATCGCCTGGTAAACCTCATGGTGCTCACGCACGACGAGCACACGCGCATCCACAACATGGGACCCTGCGGCTTAACTGCGCCGCTCGACGATGCCGTACGCGACGCCGGGCTTCTCGCAGAAGTGAAGCCCATGGGTACAATGAAGCTGCGCCGTGTAAAGAAGAAGGCGCTCAAACGCGCGCTCGAGACGCCCAAGGCGGCCAAAAACGCGATTACTGACGACAATGCGAATAGTAGCGAGGCGCTCGACGCCCCGGAGATTTCGGGCGGCGAATCGCAAAAACCGAACCGCGCGGAAATAACCCCCGTTGAAGCGCCTGCTGGCGCGTTTACCTGCAATCCTCTGCCCGTACTTGACGAAACGGGCGTATTCGCCACGCCCGAAGCGCCTGAAATCCTCGCCATAAAGCGCGCGGAAGAAGCCCAGCGCGAGGCCGAGAAACGCGCCGCCGAAGAAAAAGCGGCGGCAGAAGCGGCCGAGCTGGCGGCGATTCCCGCACGTGGCAACCATAAGGCCGAAGAGAAATCGAGCCTTCAAATGGCTGCCGAAGAGGGCATGGCCGAAGTAGCTGAAAAAATCGACGCCGCGTGCGTACGTTCGGGCGCCCGTGTGCAAGAGACGATTAACGGAGAAGGCCCGACCAAAGCGGCCAAGCGACGCGCAAGCAAAAAGCGCGCCGAAGCCCGTCGAGCCGAGGGAAAAGCAGCCCGGCGCGAGGCTCAAAAGCAGATTGCACGCGAAGAATCGCAGGTCGAAAGCGATATTCTCGACGAGGCAAGCATAGAAGCCGAGTGCGCGAGCGAATACCTCCAGGACGCCCCCATCGCGACAGTGGGCGAAATCGCGATTGAAGAAGGCGCCGCCGCAGAAAGCGAAACTGCTATCAAAGAAGTCGTCATCACCGCAGAAGGCGAACCCGACATCGATGAAGCCTCCATCGTCGAAGCATTGGCGGAAGCGGAGGCTTCCGATCGGATTGAACCTTCTTGCCAGAATATGTCTCCTTGTCAGAATATGCCATCTGACAAGGGAGTTTCTTCAGAGTTGCGCGCCTCTTCCGATGAGGTTGTCCCTGAAAAACAGGCATCTCCTTCGGAGAAGGCATCCCATTCAAAAGAGACCGACCCTTCAAAGGGAGCCAATTCTCCAAGGGAGGCCGCCGCTTCAAAACGACTCATTCCTTCAGAGCAGGTCGACTCTTCGAAACAACCCATTCCTTCTGATCAGACCAACCCTTCAGAACAAGCCGTTTCTTCAAGACGGGCCTCTTCTTCGAAGCAATCCTCTTCTTCGAGTCAGGCCGACCAGAAATCTGCTAAACGCTGCGAGCATTTAGCAGATCCGAAGCGCGATACGGCAGAGATCGATTGGATCGCCGCGCGCGAAGCACTTGCGCGCGAGACCAAGGCTTACCTGAAAGCGGCGCGCAAGCTTTCTCGCAAAGACGATGCCAGCAGCAAGCAGTTCGCTTCCGCCGCGAAACCGGTGTACAAGGCATTCAAGCCCTTCCTCACCTGTCCCGACGAAGTGTGCGCTTTCGACGCGTGCCTTGTCTGCATTCGCCTTATCGCGCAAGATGCGCAGACCCGCGCAAAACACGGCCAACCGGAGTTGCCGCAAACGACGCATTCGCTGCTCGGCAATTTCCAAAAGCTCATGAGGACTTCTGTGCGCAAGCTCATTCGCGACGACGAAATCATTGCCGCGTGCACCGAAGAATTGCTGCGCGAAGAAGCGGCCAAGCCGGTTTACAAATCGCTTCCAAATAGCCCATTGAAGCAAAGCCTTGATATCATCAACTCAAAGAAACCGAAGGAAGCGGCCGAGCTGGCTGAGGCGCCTCAGGCCAAACCCGAAGAAAACGCAGCAACGGAAGGCAGGGCTTCCGAGGGCAAGCGCCGTCGAAGGAGGCGCCGCAAGAAAGAACCCGCCGAAAACAAGGGGTCTGAAAAGCAAAACCGAAACGCGGAAGCCGAAGGAGACGCCAAAGCAAAAGCAACCCAGTAAGACTCGCAGAAAGGCACCATCATGAAGTTCATCGTTCGTTGGCTCATTACCGCCCTTGCCGTTGCGTTTACCGTTTGGCTCGTTCCTGGCATTGGGTTTGCCACGGCAGGCAATTCCGTCATCGACGTCGTGGCGTTCGCAATTGTGCTTGCCCTGCTCAATATGGCCGTGAAGCCCATTCTCCAAGCGTTGAGCCTGCCTATCACGGTGCTCACGTTCGGCCTGTTTTACCTGGTCGTGAATACGGCAATGCTATACTTGGCATCGGGCATTTCGGGCGGGCTGTTCGGCGTTGATTTCTATATCGCGTCATTCGGCAGCGCATTCATCGCGAGCATTGTGATTAGCATCGCAAGCTCGATCTTGAGCTCCATCATCGAATAGAACGGAAAGCGCGGCAATTCCCCAAAGCGCCGCAAGCTCGACAAAGCACGCCCCTGCGCAACGCCAGCGCATCAAAACGCCAACCCAACAAGAGGCGTCACCTCAAACAAAAAAAGGAGCCTTTCGGCTCCTTTTTTAATGCGCGTCGTTCTTACTCTTCGTCGCTCTTGACCCAGGAGAACATGTCGCGAATCTTCGCGCCCGTCTTCTCGATCTCGTGATTGTTGATGGCCTCACGCTGTTCGAAGAGCCACTTGTGACCGTTCTTGCAGTCGGCAACGAATTCCTTGGCGAACTCGCCGTTCTGGATGCGAGTGAGGATTTCCTTCATAGCCTCGCGAGACTGCTCGTTGATGACCTTCGGGCCGGCATAGTACTCGCCGTACTCGGCCGTGTTGGAGATGGAGTAGTTCATGAAGTGGATGCCGGACTCGTACATGAGGTCGACGATCATCTTCATCTCGTGATAGCACTCGAAGTACGCGAGCTCGGGCGGATAGCCAGCCTCGGTCAGGGTCTCAAAGCCAGCCTTCACGAGTTCAACGAGGCCGCCGCAAAGAACAGCCTGCTCACCGAAGAGATCTTCCTCGGTCTCCTGCGCGAAGGTCGCCTTGATGATGCCGGAACGAGCACCGCCGACGCCCCAGCAGTAGGACATGGCGATATCCCACGCATCGCCGGTAGCGTCCTGAGCGACGCAAGCCAAGTCGGGCACGCCAGAGCCCTCGGTGAACTGACGGCGCACGATGTGACCCGGGCCCTTAGGAGCGCACATGATGACGTTGACGTCCTCGGGAGCCTTGATGTAGCCATAGTGGATGTTGAAACCATGAGCGAAAGCGAGCGTGTCGCCAGCATGCAGGTGCGGAGCGATGTGCTGCTCGTAAACCTCAGGCTGCAGCTCATCGGGAATAAGAATCATG
>NZ_CDRRGL010000021.1:0-20549 GCF_977041755.1 Slackia sp. | reverse complement strand
CTCATCGTTCAGAGCGCCGTAAGTGCCGTAAGCCTTTGGGCGCTTGCAATTGCCGTTTCGGCCATATTCTTCGCCTATTTGCGTTATTCCTCAAAACGCTTACGGGGCGGCTTCGACGAAACCGCCCCCGATGAAGACGGGCAACAATCGTCCCCCATGGAGGCGGTCGAGCCCAACAAGGTCACAAGCGATACAACACTGACAAGCGAAGAGAATGCGCCAATCGCTCCAGACGCAGACCCGTGGGACGAAGCATTCGATATGCTCGTACAGCGCTACGCCCTCTCCAACCGCGAGGCACAAATCGTGCGCGAATTCGCTGCTGGACGAAGCGCAAGATATTTAGCTGAGTGGTATATGCTCTCGGAGCACACTGTTAAAACGCACTTGCGCAGGGCTTATACAAAAATTGGCGTACATTCGCGTCAGGAGCTTATTGACGCAATAGAAGAGATGCGCGCCGAATCATTCAAAAACGCAAAAGAGAAGGCGTAGCGGGCACCGTGAGTTGCCGCCACGCCTTTTCATTAAGCGAGGTTTTCAGCGATTGCTTCACCCGTAAGGCGGCCCATTGACAATCCAACGGAATTCGAACAATGGCGCACGAAGCTACGGTTATACATGAATCGATGCGTGATCTCGCCAATCGCCCATAGACCTTCGATGGCGTTGCCAGCGTCATCAACAACGCGGCAGTCGCTGTCGGTCTTCAAGCCTCCCATGGTCGCGACGTATGAGGGAACATAACTCACGAGGTAGTAGGGACCCTCACCGTACGCGACCGCCTTTTCGACGGACTTCCCGTATTCGTCCTCAACGGAACCCTCGGCAAATGCCTGATACGAAGCGAATGTTTCGGCAAGCGCTACGGCGCCCATCGCCGACGCGAGGTCGTCAATGGTGTCGGCCTTAATGACGTCTCCAGTCGAAATGCCCTTCTCAAGAATCTCGCACGCCTCGGCATTCGTACTATCGAAAAGCGCATAATACGGAGCGACGTCGTGATCAGCCATGCTCGAGGCGAGCAGGATTCCCGGACCAGCTTCGTTGACGAAGCGCTTGCCCTGAGCATCAACGAGCATCTTGCTCGCAACCCCGCCTCCCTCGAGGGGCTTGGTCGACATAGACATATCAACGAGCGTCGCAAAAGACGGATCAACTTCGGTGAGCTTCCTGGAGGGCATAACATTGAAAGGAATCACCCAGCAATTGTCATAAAGCGCTGCGCCAACAGCTTTTCCCATGGTAATTCCGTCACCGGTGTTCATCGCATTGCCCAAATACTGGAAACCGATTTTTTCAACCGAAGGAACAAGCTCGTTGAGGTAGTCGACGCTTCCGCCAAAACCACCGCATGCAAGAACCGTCGCTTTCGCCGCAACAGTCTTAGTTTTACCGTTCGACTGCAGAACAACGCCCGTAACCTTGTCATCTTCGGTCACCAGCTCGGTTGCCTCATGCTCAAGCAAAATTTCTACGCCCGCGTCTTCCAGAGCTGCGGTCATTTTCTCAGTGATGAGCTGACCAGCGGCCTTTGAGGCGTCAGCGCTCGTATCGGGCCATACGGTATCGGTCCCAACCTTCTCTTTAGTGAACGATTGAATAAAATCAATTCCCGTTTTCTCAACCCAATTCACCGTCTCGCAGCTCGCCTGCATAAGCGCTTTCACGCGATCGTAATCGGGGTAGGGCACATCGACTTTGCCGGTCTCGGTTGCCTTTTTGAAACGAGCGAGGAACTCATCCATGGTGTCGGTCGTCTCGGAAACGAACTGCCAGAACTCCTCGTTTTCGACACCCTGATAAATCGAAACATTGCCCTTCGAAGTCTGGAACGAAATGCCCAAAGTCGGCGACTTCTCTACGAGCACGACTTTCGCGCCATTTTGGGCAGCGGCAAGCGCGCACGCCTCACCAGCAAGACCCGACCCGATAACCGCAATATCGGTTTCGATAATCTCACCCTTGGGCTTTTCCTCATCGGCTTGCTTCGAGGCGGTACCCGAACATCCCGCCAAAGCAAAACTTCCGCCAAGAATCGCAGCACCCGCGCAGAATGACCTACGGTTGATAGTCTTCATTTTCCCTCCTCCTTATATGCGGCATTCGACCAGCCGCGCAGCTTCATGATGCCCGAAACGCACGAATACCTTGTCACACGAAAAGAATGAGCGGGTGAGAAAGGCTCGATGACGAATTGAACAGCACGAAGAGCGAAGGAGTTCGGTGCAGTATCAGGCCAGACAATGAACGCATTCTGAATTCCATTCGCTGCCGAGATTAAACGGAGAGGGAAACCATGCCCTGATTCAAATCGTTCTCGAAAAAGAATATGTTTACAGGTCAAAAATCTTATTTTGGCTTCTTCAAAATAGCGTGGTGGAGTGCTATTTTCTTCTCTTAATGTGTTTTCAGAAAGGGATGCCAATGACAGATGAAAAACAGGAGGTCGCAGCGCAGGCTCAAGCAGAAGAGCCTGCGGGTGAATCTCCGAAAGAGACCCCCGAGAAAACGAGGTCGCTCGGCGTATTCTCGTTCGAGGGCGACATGCCGCTCGCGCAAGCAATCCCCTTAGGCTTGCAGCATGTTCTGGCAATGTTCGTGGGAAATCTAACGCCGCTGCTTATTGTGACGAGCGCGTGCGGATTGGCCGGCGCCGAATTCGCCGACGTGCAGCTTTCCCTGTTGCAAAATGCCATGTGGATTGCGGGTGTCGTAACTCTCATCCAGCTTTTCGGCATTGGCCCCGTCGGCGGCAAGGTGCCCATCATCATGGGCACGTCTTCAGGCTTCATCGGCGTGTTTAACTCGGTGGCCGCATCGATGGGCGGCGGCCTTATCGCCTATGGCGCCATCATGGGCGCATCGCTCATCGGCGGTTTGTTCGAGGCCGTTCTGGGCTTCTTCCTGAAACCCCTACGCCGCTTCTTCCCGGCGGTCGTTACGGGCACCGTCGTGCTTTCCATCGGCTTAAGCCTTATCAGCGTCGGCGTGAACGCCTTCGGCGGCGGCAACACCGCACCCGACTTCGGCTCGTTCGAGAATCTGTGCTTGGCGCTCGTCGTGCTCATCGTCATTCTCGCCGTGAAGCATGCGACCACAGGCTTTGTAAGCGCCTCTTCCATTTTGGCTGGCATTATCGTAGGTTACGTCGTCGCCGGCATCATGGGCCTGGTTCTTCCTACGACTGGCGTGACCGCCGATGGCGTGGAATACACAAAGGCATGGGTTCTGAACTGGGATAAGGTCGCTGCGGCGTCATGGTTCGCCATTCCGAACCTTCTGCCCGTCATGCCCGTCTTCGACATGCGAGCCATCGCGCCTGTGCTGGTGATGTTCATCGTCACGGCCGTCGAGACTGTTGGCGACATTTCGGGCGTTACGCAAGGCGGCATGAACCGCGAGGCTACCGACAAAGAGCTTTCTGGCGGCGTTGTGTGCGACGGCTTGGGCTCGTCGCTCGCAGCCATGTTCGGCGTGCTGCCCAACACCTCGTTCAGCCAGAACGTCGGCCTGGTCACCATGACCAAAATGGTCAACCGCAAGGCCCTGGCCTGCGGCGCCGTATTCCTGATTCTGTGCGGCTTGTGCCCGAAGCTCGGCGCCGTGGTCTCCATCATGCCCCAGTCGGTCCTCGGCGGCGCGGCCGTTATGATGTTCGCCTCCATCGTGGTGAGCGGCATTCAGTTGATCACACGCGAACCCCTTACGCCGCGCAACTTGAGCATCGTTTCCGTCGCACTTGGCCTAGGCTACGGCATTGGCGCGAACCCCGCCGTGCTGGCTGGTTCGCCCGAGTTCGTCGGCCTGATTTTCGGCGGCTCTGGCATTGTCGCCGCAGCTGCGGTCGCCATCATTTTGAACATCGTGCTTCCCAAAGACGAAAACGAGAAAACGCCCGAGAAGGACGCGAACGCCTAACGAGCTAAACGAGCGGCTCAAGGTTGGCATTCGAACTTTTGGCTCAAATCGTTCTTATACATCCAAACGAACGGCGCCCTGTTTCTTTCGCGAGAGACAGGGCGCCGTTCTGTGTTGCCTGGTCGAAATGCGAACGATGAAACGGCTCCTTTCAACCGCACCCATCGTATCCAATCGATGAGCTCATCCCCAATTGCGCTTATCATGCCCAAACGGAGCGATCATTCTCGAACCCATTTCCATCGCACTTGCGTGGTCGGGCTTTTCCGCATGCGCTTTCTGCGCGCACTGTCGCATGCGAACTTTCGCAACGCAGGCCCAATCGGACTATCACAGCGCTTGCCTAGCAAGCAAGCTTTTCCGCGTCCATTCCCACAGCACCCCATTACAGTCTGAGATAAGCCATCGATGAACTTCGGTGGCGAGCATTCGGCGCATGGCCTACAGTTTGGCCAAGCCCCGAAGGGCCGCCGATCGGGCGTCCCCGGATGGCCGCGTGCCCCTGCCCCTCGAGGGCCCGGGGGGTGTTGCCACCGAGGACGCTCGCCGCTCCGAACGACTGATAGGAAACTGCCGGGCCCGGGGGCCACGGCCAGGTAATGTGGGTGTCGAGGGGAGGGCTTCCGATCGGCCTACCGATTGGAGGATACCACCATGGCACCACCCGCCAGGCCGGAAATCGTCATAGGGCTCGACGTCGGGAAGTCGTCGCACTGGGCGTGCGTGGTCACGCGCGAGGGCGAGCTTCTGGCAAGCAAGCCTGTCTTGAACAGGGAAAATGCCATCGACGGGCTCTATGCGCAGTACCCGGGCGCGCTGGTCGTCGTCGACCAGGTCCGCAACATCGGGTCGCTGGCGCTTTCGCGCGCCAGGCTCGCTGGGATGCCGCGCGCGTACCTGCCCGGGCTCGCCGCTCACGGCGCGTCGAGGCTGTTCGCCGGCGACGCCAAGACCGACGAGCGCGACGCGATGGTCATCGCGAAGACGGCGCTGGGCATACCCGACGCGCTGCTGCCGGTGGCCGACAGGCCGCCGGAAATAGAGGCGGCCAGGTCGCTCGCCGCGCAAAGGGACTTCCTGACCTGCGAGAACACGCGCAGCAAGAACAGGCTCCGCAGCATATTGCTCGAATCGTGCCCGGAATTCGAGGCGCACGCCGACCTCTCGGACCCGGCGACCCTCAAGCTCATGGCCGCCGTCGGCGGCCCGTGGTCGATATCCGAGGCGTCGCCGCAGGCCGTCGGGGCGCTCACGCGCGGCTGCGGGCGCGCCAAGGTGGCTGCGCTGGTCGAATCCGTCGGATCGTCGAGCAGGCCGCACCCGGCGGCCGTCGCCTGCGAGGACCGCGCCGTCTGGCTGCTCGCGCGAAGGATATCGGAGAACGCCGCCGAGATCGAGTCGCTGACCTCCGAGATATCGGCGCTGCTTTCCGCCGACGAGACGTACAGGTGCCTGCTCACGGTGCCCGGCATAGGGCCGCGAACGGCCTCCGAGCTGGTCATATCCATAGACATAGCCGACTTCCCGAGCCACGACAGGCTGGCCTCGTACTGCGGGCTGGCGCCGCGCAACCGGCGGTCAGGCACGTCGATATCGTCGGTGTCGGCGTCGCGGCAGGGCAACAAGAGGCTGAAGAACCTGCTCGTATTCTCGTGCAACTGCCTAGCGCGCAGCCGCAACCGATGGGGCGGCTATTACGCGCGCTGCCGCGACAGGGGCATGCCGCACGGCAAGGCCCTGAAGGCCGTTGCGAGGAAACGGCTCAAGGTGATCTACGCGATTATGCGGGACAAGGTCCCGTACTCGGCCTAGCGAGCCGATTGGAAAAGAAAAAGCGCAGGCCCCTTACGGGGCCCGCGGCAGCGTTGTCCCCATCGAGCGAAATTCGCCAACAAATCAATTGACAAAACTATAGGAACACCCCCCATAAATCCCTCCACGGCAAGCCCGAACGAGCCGACGCGGCCCAAGCCATGTCCCGATTTTGCAAAAAATGGCAGAAATTTGCGGTTGTGAACGGTCTTAGCACTCCGAAAAGGCCCCAAAGATGCTTCGTTTTTGCAAAATCCCAGGTCACGATTTACCGGAGGCAGGAACAATGCGTTCCCCATCGTGCAC
Organism: Slackia sp.; assembly: GCF_977041755.1. Classification (NCBI taxonomy): domain Bacteria; kingdom Bacillati; phylum Actinomycetota; class Coriobacteriia; order Eggerthellales; family Eggerthellaceae; genus Slackia; species Slackia sp. The sequence continues at coordinate 14,510 of NZ_CDRRGL010000021.1, read as the reverse complement.
AACCGCAAATTTGTGCCAAAAAGTTGACAATTCGGACCAAATTTCAAGCAAGAGCAAATTGTTCAAGAAGGCACCAACAGTAGACTCGAAGCAAGCCCGGAGCAAGCACGAAGAGAAGATGAAAGAAACCGAGAAAAGAGGGGAGGGAAAGAGTAAAAATTAACGGTAATTTCGCGCATGCCGAGCAATGCCACACGCGGCCCATGCAATGCCGCATGTGGCAATGCGGCAAAAACCAAATTTGCAACCAGCAGAAAGAAGCTCTCAGGAGTGATGGAATAAGCGAAGTGTCAGAATAAAGAACGGAAGCTGCGAACTGGGAAATTGCATCAAACTGAATCGACGGCACTCGGTTACGAACGCAATGGGCTGAATGTTATGGGTGCCCATCATCGGGCCAGAAAGCACAACAGGACACCCAGCTGGGATATCTAGCCAAGGGGCGCAGCAGAACACCCAGCTGGGGCACATGCCTAGAACGCTGGATGGAACGCGCAGGCAAAAATGGCGCGACGAAAAGCGTCAGCGCGGCAAACCTGCACTGCCGCAGCGCGCAACATGTGTCTGTAGCTGCTCCAAATCGTCGCGCGTATCCACATCAAACAGCTCCCATTCGCTTGAAACCTCGATGGTTCGAACGCATTCCGCATGCGCTTTTGCCACGAAGCCGCCACCCTTACCACGGGGAAGAGAACGAAGCTCATCGAACGCCCATGAAGGAAAAAGCACGGGCGCGCCCGGCATGCCATCGAAACTGGTGCGCCAAATGCGCGCAACGCCGCTCTCTGCAGCATTGCACCCCACGGCGTCATGTTTCGCGGCACCGGCGACATCGGATTCCGCAGCATCACACCCAGCAGCGGCGTCAACGTCGCACTCCACAGCATCGAGCTCCATGGCGTAGTCCTCCGCAACGCCGCCTTCCGCAGTATCGGCCAGCGCTGCACCGACAGCATCGCATCCCGCAACATCCGCAACGCCGCGCCCCGCAGCATCGCGTCTCACGGCACCAGCAGCATCGCGTTCGGCGGCACGAAGAAGCGCGACGATGCTCGCTGGACGAATAAGCGGCTGGTCGCCCTGGACAAACGTGACCGTATCGCACCCGTCCATGGCCTCCATGCCCAGGCGCACCGTGTCATTTCTGCATGGCTCGTCGTGCAAAATCACTTGCGCGCCCAGCGTCTCGCACAACGCAGCCACATCAGCATGGCGCGCGACCACCACGCGCCGGCTGAACAAATCATCGGTTGCTCGCACAACATGGCCGACCAGCGGCGCGTCGCAAAGCTCGGCCATGAGTTTATTGCCCCCGAAACGCGCTCCCACGCCCGATGCCATAACGATGCATCCGTGCTTCAATGTGCGGTTGTCGGCAGCGTGTGGCATAGCGGTATTCGCCTTTGCAAATTCGATGGTTGGACGGGCTGAATTTGAGAATTAATCGCAGGCCACAGTATAATATGAACGACTATGCCAACCTCAAGTAATGGGGCGAGAAACATTATTACCTTCCAAAAATACGAGCGCCCGCAAACCCTCGACGAAGCCTGGGAGCTCAACCAGAAAAAGCGCAACCGCATCGTGGCCGGCACCATGTGGATGAAAATGGGCACCCACTCCTTCGGCACCGCCATCGATCTGTGCGATCTGGGCCTCAAGCAAATCGAAGAAACCGACGAGGAATTTCGCATTGGCGCCATGGTCACCCTGCGCCAAATGGAGAAGCATCCAGGCCTCGCCGCCTATTCCTGCGGTGCGCTGGAAGCAGCCTTCAAAGACATCGTAGGCGTGCAGTTCCGCAACGGCGCGACGCTCGGCGGAAGCCTGTGGCGCCGCATGGGCTTTTCCGACATCCTCACGGTTTTCCTTGCCATGGATAGTTACGTCGAACTCTACAAAGGCGGCATCGTGCCCCTGGAAGAATTCTCGCGCATGCCTTACGACAAAGACGTTTTGGTGCGCCTCATCGTGAAGAAGCAGCCGGGCGCGTTCTCGTACCAAGCCGTGCGCAAGCAGCGCACTGACATCCCTTCACTGAACTGCGCTGCGGCCCAGGTGGCGGGTGAGTGGCGCGTCGTCGTGGGTTCGCGTCCCGCGCGTGCCGTGGTGCTTCGCGATGAGCAGGGGCTCCTCGCCGGCGGCATTACCGAGGAAAGCGCCGCCGCGTTCGCCGACTACGCCGCCGGCGCCGTGACCGTCTCGGGCAACATGTGGGGCAGCGCCGAATACCGACGCGCACTCGTGCCCGTGCTCACGCGTCGCGCGCTTCTGGCCCTGAAAGAGGTGCAGTAATGGAAATCAAAATCAAGCTGAACGGAACCATGGTTTCCGACGACGTTCCCGCCGACACGCTCCTCATCGATTTCGTGCGCACGCATGGCTGCTTGAGCGTGAAGCGCGGCTGCGAAACCTCGAGCTGCGGTTTGTGCACCGTGCTCATGGACGACGAACCCGTGCTTTCGTGCTCAACGCTCGCGGCGCGCGCCAACGGCCGCAGCGTGCACACGCTCGAAGGCCTGCAAGAAGAAGCGTCGGAATTCGTCGGCTTCATTGCCGACCAAGGCGCTGAGCAATGCGGCTTTTGCAACCCCGGCTTCGTCATGAATACCATCGCGCTGCTTCGCGAAAACCCCAACCCGTCTGACGGGGAAATTCTCGCGTACCTGAGCGGCAACCTGTGCCGCTGCTCGGGCTATGAAGGCCAGCTGCGCGGTATCCGCGCCTTCCTGAACAGTAGGCATGAGGAAGGGGCCAACCATGAATAGACCCGAGTACCAATCGGTGGGCAAGTCGGTCCGCAAGAAAGACGCGATGCAGCAGCTGCTGGGCAAGCCCCTGTATACCGAAGATATCGTGCGCGATGCGCTCGTAGTGAAGCTGCTGCGAAGCCCGCACGCCAATGCCATCGTCGAGACTATCGACACCTCGAAGGCGAAAAAGGTCGCCGGCGTGGTTGACGTATTCACGTGGGAAGACGTGCCGAACGAGCGCTTTTCGAACGCGGGCCAAACCTACCCCGAAACGAGCCCCTACGACCGCCTCATCATCGATCGCCACGTTCGCTTCGTAGGCGACGTGGTGGCAATCGTCGCTGCCGAAAATGAAGCAGCCGCCAATAAGGCGCTCGATCGCATCAAGGTTACCTACGACGTACTCGAACCCGTTTTGGACTTCCGCACCGCCAAAGACAACCCGGTGCTCGTGCATCCCGAAGACAACTGGCGCATGCTGTGCGATTTGGGCGGCGACAATACGCGCAACCTCGTGGGTACCACGGCCGACGAAGGCGGCGACATCGAGGCCGTGCTGGCAGATTGCGATGTGGTTTTGGAACGCACCTACCACACCAAGGCCTACAACCAGGCAATGATGGAGACCTTCCGCACCTACACCGAGCTCGACCGTTACGGACGCTTGCACGTGATTTCATCCACGCAGGTCGTCTTTCATGTGCGCCGCATCTTATCGAACGCGCTCGGCATTCCGAAAGGCCGCATTCGCGTCGAAAAGCCCCGCATCGGCGGAGGCTTCGGCGCGAAGCAGACTGCAGTGTGCGAGGTGTACCCCGCATTCGTCACGATGAAGACGGGTCGCGCCGCCATGTGCGTATACACGCGCGAAGAATCGCAGACCTGCGGCTCTCCGCGCCACGAAATGGAAATCACCGTGCGCCTGGGCGCGAACAACGACGGCCGCATTCGCGCGCTCGGCGTGACCACGCTGTCGAATTCGGGCGCCTATGGCGAGCACGGCTGGGCGACGGTCGGCCTTACTGGCCATAAGTCCATTCCGCTGTATACCGGATCGCTCGAAGCGTTCAAATTTACCGCAAACGTGGTGTACACGAACATGCAGCCTTCGGGCGCCTACCGAGGCTTCGGCGCCACGCAGGGCCAATTCGCCGTTGAAACCACCGTGAACGAGCTGGCCGAAAAGCTCGGCCGCGACCCCGTTGAGCTGCGCGAACAGAACATGGTGCGGGAAGGCATGGAGATGCCCGCGTACTTCGGCGAAATCGCCAATGCGTGCGCGCTCGACCGCTGCTTGAAGCATTGCGCCGACATGTTCGACTGGAAAGCGAAATACCCCGTGCGTGACATGGGCAACGGCAAGGTTCGCGCGGCGGGCGTGGGCATGTCGATGCAAGGCTCAGGCATTTCCGGCATTGACGTGGGCTCGGTCACCATCAAGCTCAACGACGACGGCACGTACATGCTGATCATCGGCGCGGCGGACATGGGCACAGGCTGCGACACCATTTTGGCGCAGATGGTCGCCGAGCATATGGATTGCTCGGTCGACGACGTTTCCGTGTTTGGCGCCGATACCGACGCGTCGCCCTACGATTCGGGCTCATATGCCTCTTCCACCACGTATGTCACCGGCATGGCCGTGCAAAAGGCGTGCACGCAGCTGAAAGAACGCTTGTGCGCCATCGCCGCCGAAGCGCTGGAGTGCGACGCGAACGAGCTGAGCTTCGAAGACGGGCGCGTGGTGCGCGAAGCGACGGGCGAGGAAATGTCACTCGTCGATGTGGCCACGAAAAGCCAGGTAAGCAATTGCCTGGCGCCCGAAGCCACCGCCATGCATTCTTCCCCTGTCTCGCCGCCGCCGTTCATGGTGGGCATGGCCGAGATTGAACTTGACCGCGAAACCGGCGTAGTTGAAGTGCTCAATTACGCGAGCGTCGTCGACTGCGGTATTCCCATCAATCCGGCACTTGCGCGCATTCAGGCCGAAGGCGGCATCGTGCAGGGCATCGGCCACACGCTCATGGAAGACGTGACGCGCACGCCCAAGGGCCGCATTCGCGAATCAAACCTGTTCACGTACCGTTTGCCCACTCGTCTTGACACGGGCTGCATTCGCGTCGAGTTTGAGAATTCCTACGAACCCACGGGTCCGTTCGGCGCGAAGTCAATCGGCGAAATCGTCATTAATACGCCGGCCCCCGCGATTACGCAGGCAATTTACCGCGCGACGGGCGTGTGGCATCGCGAGCTGCCCATTCTGCCCGAGCATATCGTGCTCGCGAAACCCGAGGAGTAGGCATTCTAAGCGAGTTTTTGCACATACCGCGGAAAACCACGGCCATCATCGGAAGCGGCGGGAAATCGACGCTTTTGCGCGCCCTGGCCGAAGAGCTGGCAACCGGAGGAGCCGCGAACGCGGAGTTCGTAGCCGCTGAAACTGCAACCGATAAGCCCCAGGTCGGAAAATCGCCGAACGAAGACCGCCCGACGGAGAAGGCCGCAGGCGATAAGCCGTCGGTTGATGGCGGCGAGCCGTCAACCAGGCGCCCTGCCGCAAAAGAGAATGCCATCGCCGAAGAGCCGCGCCGCGCACACGTAATCGTGGCCACGAGCACCAAAATGCTCGTACCCGATTGGTGTCCGGTTCTGCTCGACCCCACAATGGACGAAGTGCGATTAGCGCTATCGACGCACCCCATCGTCTGCGTGGGGAACATCCATGGGCCAACGGGCAAGCTTGACGCGCCGCGCATGGCGTTTTCGGAACTGGAAGCCGCGGCCGACTACCTGCTCGTTGAAGCCGATGGAGCAAAAATGCTGCCCCTGAAGGCGCATGCGGAACACGAGCCTATGATTCCCGAATGCGCGAAGCGAACGGTCTGCGTCGTGGGGATCGATGGCGTGGGCAGCCCTATTTCGCAGGCCTGCCACCGAGCGGAACGCTTTGCGCAGCTGGCAGACGCCTCGACAGCCGATGCCGTAACGCCCGAAATGGTAGCGCGCGTGCTTGAAGCCGAAGGCCTGCACGATATGGTTTTGATCAACAAGGTTGAATCCGACGACGACCGGCGAGTCGCCGAGCGCATTGCGGCGCTCTGCACAACCCCCGTGGTTGCGGGAAGCCTTTGGAGGAAAGAATTTCGATGCTTGCGATAATCCGCGGAGCTGGCGATATTGCCAGCGCGATTGCGTTGCGCCTGCACAAATGCGGCGCCTCCGTCATTATGACGGAGGTCGAACATCCCTTGACGGTCCGTCGCACAGTCGCCTTCAGCGAAGCTATTCGTTCAGGGAAAACCCAGGTGGAAGGCGTCATTGGCGTGCGTGCTGAAAGCGTCGATGATGCGCTGCGACGAGCACTCGAAGGGGTCGTTCCCGTGCTCGTCGACCCGAAATGCTCATGCATTTGGCTTGAACCCGATGTGCTGGTCGACGCCATTTTGGCCAAGCGCAACGTGGGAACCACCATCGGCATGGCACCTATCGTAATTGGCGTTGGTCCTGGATTCACGGCGGGCGACGACTGCCACGCCGTGGTCGAAACCATGCGCGGTCACACGCTCGGTCGCGTGTATTACGAGGGTTCGGCACTTCCAAACACCGCAGTGCCGGGGCTTGTAGGCGGTTTCGCAGGTGAGCGCGTTTTGCGTGCGCCAAGCGGTGGCACCTTCCGCGAAGTCGCTTCAATTCGCGACCACGTCGAGGCGGGACAGGCCGTCGCATACGTGGACGACGCCCCTGTTATTGCCACCCTCACCGGCACGCTACGAGGCCTGCTTGCTGGAGGAACGCGCGTTACCAAGGGCTTGAAGTGCGGCGATATCGATCCGCGCGACGAAGTGAGCCACTGCGAAACGGTATCGGACAAAGGCCTGGCAGTCGCAGGCGGCGTGCTGGAAGCCATTCTTCATTTGAGCGACACGCTCACGAAAGCATAGGCGGAATAAAACATGCGAACGATTGCAGAACATATTGTGCGTGCCTCGCGCGAGGCACACGATTTAGTGCTGGTTACCATAATGGAAAGTAAAGGCTCCACGCCACGCCACGCGGGCTCGCAAATGCTCGTCGACGAAAACGGGCTTGTGTGCGGCACCATTGGCGGCGGCGCCGTCGAGGCCCACGCCATCAAGAAAGCGCGTGGCATGCTGGGCGGCAATCTGAGCCTCGTCGAAAACATGGAACTGAAGCTCGCCTCCAAAAAAGGCCTCGATATGGCCTGCGGCGGGGATGCGACCCTTCTGTACACGCCCGTGAATGCCAGCGATACGCATTGGCGCGATGCTGCACGCGAAATGCATCGATGCATTGACCAGCGCATTCCTTCCTATCTCGTCGTGAAATGTCCCGAAGGCGAACAATCGAACGAAAGCACTGTCGCCCTGCTCGATGCCAACGGTGCGCCGTTGGCAGGAGAGCGCGGCATGCAGGCGAGCCTCATCGCAGGCCTTGAGCACAGAGCCGTCATTGACGGCCGTTTCGTGATGCCCGTCTCGCTGCCCGCGCGAGCCATCGTTTTCGGCGGCGGGCACGTGGGCCGCGCGACCGTATCGGCCCTCTCGCGCGTCGGGTTCTGCTGCACACTGTTCGATTGCCGCCCCGAATTCGCCCAGCACTCGCGCGTGCCCGAAGCGCATGATGTCATCTTGGGCGACTACGACAACATCGCAGCGTCGCTGACCTTGGACAAGCACGATTTCGTCATCATCATGACACACACCCATCGCAGCGATTACGCCCTTCTTGAGCAGGTGCTTCGCCGGCCTTTGGCATACGTCGGACTCATGGGGTCACGGCGAAAAATCGCAACCGGACGAGAGCTCATGCTGAATGCGGGAATACCGCAAGAGGCGATTGACGCCGTACATATGCCCATCGGCCTTGACATCACCGCAGAAACGCCCGAGGAAATCGCCGTGAGCGTCGCGGCGGAGTGCATCATGCGCCGCGCGGAAATGCGGAGGGGGACAGGCGAATCGCAATGATATGGTTTACTTCCGACACCCATTTCGGACACGCCAACGTGCTGAAATTCAGCGAGCGGCCATGGGATGATATCGATGATATGAACTATGCGCTCATCGAGAATATCAATGCATGCGTCGAACCGAGCGACGAGCTTTACATCCTGGGTGACTTTTCATTCAAGCTCACCGTGCAGCAAGCCTATGAGCTGCGGAAACTCATTCACTGCAAGAAAATCCATCTCGTGCACGGCAATCACGATAAAGATTGGCGGCAGCCCGAAGTCGCCGACGCGTTCATTGCAGAACCGCCAATCAAGGTATTGAAAGTCGACGGCGTGAAGATCGTGATGAGCCATTACCCCATGGCCGATTGGCAATCGATGGGACACGGCAGCTGGCACATTCACGGGCATATTCACAGCCAAGGGTCCGCCTATAACGATGCAAACCTTGCACAGGGGCTTTTGCGCTTTGATGCGGGCGTCGATGCGAACGAATATCGCCCCGTAAGTCTGGCGCAGCTGCACGCACGATTCGATGGCGTGACATATCCAACACGCGTGAAATGGCCCTTCTGGGTCAACGAAACAGAAGACGCTCAGCTCGATGCGTTTCTTGCAGATGAAAAGCGCAAAGTGGAGGCGCTGGAAGAGCGCTGAATTTACGGCGTGGCGCTAAGCTCAATCTTTGGCATATTCCATATTTTGAAGGTTCATTCCTTCCTTTATGCCGATCCATCGACCGCGAGCTCTACATGTCGACCACGTGAAGACCTCTTCACGAAAGGCCGACAAGTAGGCAATCGCGCCGCTTCCTCGCCACGCGCGTTTATACTGGTGTGAAAAGCAAGCAGGGGCGCACGGTGCCTCGTCCCACCAACCGACAGGACCCAATGAACAAGCACAGCATTCGATACGTTCTTATTCTTGTAGCGGCCATCGCAGCGGCAGCACTCATCGTCGTTCGCTTCGACGGCGTGTGCGAAATCTTCTCAACCGTATGCCAAGCATTGCAGCCGCTGGCGGTGGGCGCCGTCATGGCATACCTGCTCAACTTCATCGCCGCGAGCCTGGAATCGCGATGGTTCCCCCGCTCGACCAACGTCTTTGTCACTAAGAGCCGCCGCCCGATTTGTGTCATTTTGGCAATTGCCGCTGTCACGCTCGCGCTCGTTGCGCTCATCACATTCGTGGGCAGCGAGTTCAAATCGGTCGGCGCGGCTACCATCAATGGCGTCTCCGAAGGCGCGACCATGGCTTCGGAAGCGATTGCGAACCTCCCCGGCGCCGAAAAGAGCATGATCCTCAACGATGCCACATGGAGCTCCCTGGGCGAGAAAGCCCTGGCAGCCATAGGCGGAACCGACCAAGCGCTGCGCATCGTGGCCCAAACGAGCGGCGAGGTCGCACACGTGACGCTGTCCATTCTGCTGGGCATGATTTTCGCGCTGTACCTGCTGCTCGACAAAGACCGCGTGCATGCCGGCGCTATGCGCCTTGCGACTCTCATTCCCAGCGACGAGGTGCGCGAGCGCGTGCTCCACGCATGCGCCATTACCAACGATTGCTTCTCACGCTTTATTCGCGGCCAATGCATCGAGGCAGTCATCTTGGGTACGCTGTGCGCTATCGGCGGCACCATCCTGCATTTTCCCTACGCAGCCTCAATTGGCCTTATTGTGGGCGTGACCTCGCTCATTCCGTTCGCCGGCGCATGGATCGGCGGCATCATGGGCGCTGCGATGATTCTGTCGCAAGACCCCTTGCAAGCGGTACAGTTCATCATCTTCCTGATTATTCTGCAGCAAATCGAGGGCCACTTGATTTACCCGAACGTCGTGGGCCAGTCGGTGGGTCTGCCGAGCATCTGGGTGTTTGTCGCGGTTATCGCCGGCGGCTCGCTGTTCGGCCTTCTAGGCGTGCTTTTGGGCGTGCCCGTGATTTCCACCGTGCGCACGCTGCTCATGGAGCACTTCGCCAAAATGGACGAGGAAAAAGAACCTGCTAAATGCTGAACCTGCTAAATGCTCGTAGCGTTTAGCAGGTTTGACGACCAAATCGGGCCCAAGGCATTACCGCATCTGAGCTTCCGTTTGAAGGGTGGACGCATCGGGATGCTCGGGCCACGGCGGGGGAGCCATCACCGTCATATCAAGGCGAAGCGTTTGTGCAATGAGCGTCGCGAGCTCTTCGTCGGTGATGTCGGGCTTCGCCTTCATCATACCTACGATACCAAAAAGCACCAGGCCGAACGTCTCGGGAATCAGCTGAATGTCAATGGTTCGATACGCCATATATTCCGACACGATGTAGTTCTGAATGCAGGCGACGCTTTCACGAACGGCCCGCGTAGCAAATTGGTCGCGCATCCCCAGCTCTTCAAGCACAGCGAACATGGGGCGCGGCTGCCCCGAACTCGTATACAAAGTGCGCCTGAACGCGGCAACGCATTTCTTCAGCTCTGAAGGCGTGTCACCGAACGCACGCAGCTCGTTCCATGTCGATACGCTTTCGACGATGTCTTCAAGGAAATCGTCAAGTACAGCATCGATCACGGCCTGTTTGTTTGGGAAATAGTAGTACACAAGGCTGCGTGACACGCCGGCCTTGCGCGCAATGGCCGCCATGCTCGTGGCGACCACGCCTTCGGTCTCGAACAGCTCGCGCGCCGCCTGCATGATATCACCGGCCACGCCATTCAACCGCACGCTCTGCCTCACCTGGCGCGTGACGTGATGCGGCAGGTCGGAAGCGAATTCGGAAATGGAAGCACTCTTTCGCGCCGGCACGGCGGCTCCTTCGTCTAGCATGGGGCCGTCGCGCCAAACGCAATGCACGAAAACGAAACGCGCCGGTTAGCGATTCTCTTCAACGACCTCTCGATAATTCTTGGTGTCATTATAGAGCTCATCTTTCAGCGGGTTGAGCTTACGCGCGCGAATTCGATGGAGCTGGTAGGCGGCAAGCGCCACGTTGGAAATCAACGCAATCAGACTCACGACAAAGAATGCAGTGGGGTTATGCGTCGTGGGAATTTCCGCAAACGTATAGAACTGCGGGAGCGCCATGGCGAACATCGCATAGAGCGCCAGGGTTTGCGCGCGATGCTGCAACCATGCACCACGCTTCGTGAAGAACGTGGGGACGGTGCAGGCGATGAGGAGAGCCAAACCCGTGTACGTTGAATGGTCGGACATGCAGTTATACGTGTACGCGAAATTCCACAGGTCGTAGGCGATAATCCACATCCAGAGCATATCGGGCCAAATCATGTCGCGCGATTTATCTTTCGAGATGAAAATGCCGAACCAGCCGCAAATGGTGATGATGTTCAAAATGCCGGCGATCGCATTCATAATGTTCCACGGGCCGGAAATCATCCACACGTGGTCGACGACGGCGCCGTCCCACAGGCCGTAGGTATACATCTGAATGTCGCGCACCACGGCTTCGCAAATATTGATCGCCAAAATGAGCGGCGGAAAACACAGCGCCCATCGCTTCTCATACAAATGATGCTCGCGGCCATCGGCACCGCGCCATTTCACGAATCGCAACGCCATGAATCCAACGCAGCCCGCTAGCGCGGAATACGTTTTCGCCCAATTGAACCAGTTTCCTGTGCCATACTCGTTGCCGGGCGCGGCAGTGTGGGGCCATACGAAAATCGTGAACACGATGGGCGCGACCACGAACAACGCTGCGCCGCCCCACACGCTCGTGCGTCCAAATTCGTTAAACGCCATAAGGGCGAACACGACGAACAGCCAAATCGCCCACACCATAGGGTCGGATGCTTGATACAGAATACCCATGGCCTTCCTCCTTGAATCGAGCGCGCCCCGCCGCAGCTGTTTAGGACGCACAGCGGCGCGTCGGCCATCTGCGCTAGGAACGCTCCACCATAGTTTTCACGCGGCCCTTTTCATCCCATGCGGCGGCGTAGCCGAACTCCTCCAGGTTGGCCAGAGCGGCCTCGCGCTGGCCTTCGGGGAGGTCGATGCTTTCGAGGTACACCTTGCGGAAGCCCGGGTTGTCAATATAAAGCTCCTGCTTGAAGGGGTTGCGCTTCTTGCCGAAAATCGTGTAAGCCTGGTAGACGAACACGCACACGTTGAAAATGAGCGCAATAGCCGAAATCGTCATATGAGCCGCAGGGTCGTTCGTGGAATGCACCACGCACGCCGGGTGCAAGAAGAACCACGGCACCGTCATGGTCACAATCATGTTCACGGCAAGCGTACGAACGCGGTGCTGAGCATAGGCGCCGCGCTTAATGAAGAACGCGGGAATCGTGCACGCCGCCAGAAGCACCAGGCCGCAATACATGGAGCGATCGGAAACGCTGTTGTAGGTGTAGGCGAAGTTCCACAGGTCATAGCCAATAATCCAGAACCACAGCTGGTCAGGCCAAACGTAGTCTTTCTTCTTGCCGCGGCCAACGATAATGCCGAAGAAACCGCAGATGCACAGCGCATTCAGAATGCCCGCGACGCCGTTCATCATATTCCACGGGCCGCCAACCACCATGTAACCATCCACGATGCCGTTGACGCCCGTGAGCTGGAAGTCGCGAATGCACGCCTCAAGAATATTGATAGCGAAAATAATAGGCGGAATGCACACGATATATTTCTTCTGGAAGGCGGGGAAGTACACGATGAGCCATCCGAGAATCGCACCCGCGAGGCACGAATACGTTTTCACCCATTGAAACCACGTGCCCGCGCCCGTGCCTTCGACAGCGGTGTGGGGCCAAACGAAAATGGTCAAGGCGAGCGGCAAAGCGATGAAGATTGCGGCGCCGACCCATTTGTTGAGGCGAGAGAGCTCGTTCATGCCAATCAGAAATACCAGATAGAGCAGAACGCTCACGATCGCCGTCGCCGAAAGCGGCTCGTAAAAGAACATGGCGGTTCCCCTTTCCCTCTTGCGTACTTGCGAACCCGTTCGAATGGCCCATTTCCCCGATGGCCCCAATTGCTGCAGTTCGCTTTCTTGGCCGCAGTGTAACAAGGGGATTTTTCGTTGGTTTGACGCTTTAGGGTTGATTCGTCAAAGCAAGGGTAGAGAGATTCGTTCGAGCGGCTTTGTTTTCCTGCTTCATGCGCGGCGCGCACGCCTTTCGCACGTTGCGCGCATGGCGATCACCGACATAGGCCTATGGTATGGGCCACCGGCGTGCGCCATGGCTCAAACTGCTCGCCGTAGAGGCGTATGCCAAGCTGTTTCCTCAGCCGCCACTCCCGAACGACCCGGCGTAGCGACAATCGAAACCCGTTAAATGCTCGTAGCATTTAACGGGTTTGAACAACAACGAACGCAGCGAGGCTGCGCCCTATGAAATTCCCTAAAGCGAAAAAGATGACGAAACGCACGATTGACCTCGTGCATCTTGCGGCGGCGTCCGTATGGCTCAGTGGGTTCATCGCGCTTTTCGCGCTCAGCCTCGACGGAGGCGCCTCGCTCGGGCTCACCAGCGCCGACACGCAGCTTACGATTGAAGCGTTTCGTCGGAAATTTATCGGGCCGTGTATCCCGCTCCTTATGGCTACGGCCGTTCTGTATGGTATCTCAACACCATGGGGTTTCGCAAAGCACGGTTGGCTCGTCGCGAAATGGGTACTCGCCGTGGCTGTTATCGTGAGCTTCGCAATTCTGCCATATTCAACGGCCTCGGTTGGCGCGGCGCTCGCATGCGTAATTGCGCTCTTCACGATTTCCGTCTATAAGCCCGACAAGAAAAAGGCGAAAGCAAAACCCGAGAAAGCAAAGGTGGGAAAGACAAACAACGCGTGAGCGAATTGAATTCGCGGCAAAAGGAAGGTCGTCCTCCAGAACGTAAAGCAAGGCACATGGAGCATAGCATGACCGTGGCGCATATCTTGCGGCTCGTGGCGCGAAACGCAGCCTGCGCCGCCCATCGCGCCATGTAGAAAATCTCGCATGGGCAATGCTTCACATCAAACGCTCGTTATTGTCTCCGTCGCCGACGCCAATCGCCAGCCTATTCTGGCCGCCTCGGCCCGTTTCCGTCTATTCTTCAGGTGTATACCACTCGCAAGGGTCAGGTGCCGCAAGAGCACGAATACCTGCGATAATAATCTCGATTCCATCATGAAACGCCTGGTCGGAATAGGCGCCTTCAACCGTCTCCGCCCATTCGGGCGCATCGACGGGAACCCTGATTTCATCATCGTGAAGCGCATTGATCATATTCACTTCATTAATCATGAACCCACTCAAGAATGCATCGACGATGCGCCAGAAACGTTCGAGGATTTCCTGAGGAATGCCCTGGTCGTGATGCAGCTTTTGTACGCGTTCCGTATGAGCCCTCAAAGCGGGCGAAAGTGCAGTGCCTTTGATTTTGAACAGACATGCTCTCGCATGCCGAACTTTCATCGCGCGAATTGAGGCCGTCGTCCTTCGCACGGTATCGTCCCAACGCTCACCGGGAATGGGAGTCGTATCGACCTCGGAAAATGCAAGGGCACACGCGCCTTGCTGAATGTCGCTGATTGAGGCGCAATGACGGTAGAGCGCCATGGGGGTTTTACCAAGAGCGGTCGCGATTTTTCGCGCAGACGCATTCTCAATACCTTCCTCATCGGCAATCTCAAGCGCCTTCGCGTAAATAATCTCGGGCGTGAGCGGAGCAGATGCCTCGCTGTTTTCCGTGTTCATTGGAGTCGCCATAATTCATCAACGCCTTATGTCGGAAATCGTACGTCAGTGATACTAGCATCGATACGGCCTCAACGAAAAAACTAAACCAAAAACCCTCT